>JAZNYR010000243.1:0-1682 GCA_045594525.1 Clostridia bacterium
CCTTTGGAAACATTATGGTTGAAAATCTTTGATTTTCATTTGATTTGATTTTTCCGAAGGGCAATTCATGTACGATAGGTACAATTCATTTTATTCAAGGTGATTTTATGAAACAATTAGGTTATACCTTTCAAAACCCCGAGCTTCTTCGGGAGGCGTTGACCCACAGCTCTTATTGCAACGAGCATCAAAACAAAGAAGGGTGCAATGAACGGCTGGAATTTTTGGGGGACGCGGTGCTGGGGTTGGTGACGGGTCAGTATTTATACGAAACCTATTCTCATCAGGCAGAGGGGAAGTTAAGCAAGCTCCGTGCAGCGGTAGTATGTGAAAAAACATTGGCAAAGCTTGCTCGGGAAATCAACCTGGGGGAAGCATTATTGCTGGGATACGGTGAGGACAAAACAGGGGGACGGAACCGTGACTCCATTCTTTCCGATGCCTTTGAAGCGGTCATTGCCGCCATTTATTTAGACAGTGACCTGGAAACGGTGCGGGAGTGGATTTTATCCCGCCTGGTACCGGAAATCAGTTTGGCAGTGTCCCAACCCGCCCGAGATTATAAAACCACCTTGCAGGAAATTCTCCATAAAAAAAGCCGCAAACCTTTGGAATATCGGGTTGCCCGTGTGACGGGCCCTGACCACAAACGGGAATTTACCGTAGAGCTGTTGTGGAAGGGAAAGGTGCTTTCCACAGGAGTGGCAGGCAGTAAAAAAAATGCGGAGCAAAAAGCGGCTCAAAAAGCCTTGGAGGAACGGACCTTTGAAACATTATAACATTCCCGTTTTTATTCCCCATTTAGGCTGCCCCCACAACTGCATTTTTTGTAATCAGAAGAAAATTACAGGGCAAGCAAACCCTTGTACCATAGAGGATGCCAAAAAAGAAATTGAACGGCATTTGTCCTTTTTACCTGAAGGGGAGATTGAAATTTCCTTCTTTGGCGGTTCTTTTACTGCCATTCCCGTAGCGGAACAGGAGGCATTTTTATCTCTGGCACAGGAATATGTGAAAAAGGGGCAGGTACAGGGCATCCGTCTTTCCACCCGCCCCGATTCGGTGGAGTGGGACACCTTAAAACGATTACAGCACTATGGGGTAACCACAGTAGAGCTGGGCGTTCAGTCCTTTTGCGATGAAGTGTTGCAAAAATCAGGCAGAGGGCATACGGCAGAATGTGCCGTTTCAGCTTGTAAACGGGTGAAGGAAGGGGGATTTTCGTTAGGCATCCAGCTTATGTGCGGTTTGCCCGCAGATACCCTTGCCTTTGATTTATATTCTGCCGAGCAGGCGAAAAGTTTAGGGGATTTTGTCAGAATTTATCCTGTTCTGGTGCTGAAAGACACCCCTTTGGAAAGAATGTACCGAGAGGGACGGTATTCTCCCCTGTCTTTGGAGGAGGCGGTGGAGCGGACGGCACGAATGAAGGAGAAGCTCTCTCCCGTTCCCGATGTTACGGCGTTTTAGAATACGCGTATTGGATTCAGGTGGCGTTTTTATTGATAAGTCAAAGCGTTTCCATTTATCTTTTAGGCTCGCCCGTTTATCTTTGCACGCTAAGGCTAAAAAACAAAGGACTGAAATTTTTAGAATAACAAAAAATTAGTTAAAGAAAGAAAGGCAGAAAGTAAAAAAGAAAGAAATAAAAAATAAAAAAAGAGTGGCGGAAAACCAGAAGT
>JAZNYR010000244.1:0-3480 GCA_045594525.1 Clostridia bacterium
GGGAGAGTGCATGGCAGCGGCAGATTTGGTCATTGCCCGCTCGGGTGCTATGACGGTGAGCGAGCTTTCCGCTATGGGAAAGCCTGCCATTTTGATTCCGTCTCCCAATGTTGCCCACAATCATCAGGAGTACAATGCAAGAGCATTGGAAAAGGCGGGCGGGGCAATGGTGCTGACGGAAAGTGAATTGTCAGCCGAGAAATTATATCAAATGGTCAATGCCATTTTACAGGATCAGGAAACACAACAAAAAATGGCAGAGTGCTCTAAAAAAGCAGGAATTTGTGACGCAACAGAGACCATTTACAAAACCGTTTTATCCCTGACAAAATGAGTTTGCACACTCTAAAAGCCTTTGCATACTATGAAGGTGCGGCAAAACAGCCGACTTGTATGGGGAGGTGTGAGGATGGGTCATTTTGTCATCACGGGAGGAAAGCCATTACGAGGAGAAGTTGCCTTGCAGGGAGCAAAAAATGCGGTATTGCCCATTTTGGCGGCAACGGTATTGATACAGGGTACAAGCGAGATTCATAATTGTCCCGCATTACGGGATGTGACCGCTTCTCTGAACATTCTGCGTCATCTTGGATGCAAGGCAGAACAAAGAGAAGATGTGGTTACGGTGGATGCAAGGGGTATCGACTGCAGTACGGTGTCCGATGCACTCATGCGTAAGATGCGGTCTTCCTTTATCTTTGTGGGAGCCATGGCGGCACGGTGCGGTTCTGCGAAAATTACTTATCCAGGGGGATGCGAGCTGGGAGCAAGACCCATTGATTTGCATTTAAAAGCCTTTCGGGCAATGGGCATGAATATCCATGAGGAGCATGGTGAAATTTTCTGCGATGCCCGTCATTTAAGACCTGCGGCAATCCATCTGGATTTCCCCAGCGTGGGTGCCACCGAAAATATTATGCTGGCGGCTGTGTTTACACCGGGGGTTACCCGTATTGTGAATGCGGCAAAGGAGCCGGAGATTGAAGATTTGCAAAACTTTTTAAACCGCGCCGGTGCCAAGATTTACGGTGCAGGCGGTTCGGAAATTTATATTGAAGGAGTATCTTCGTTACACAGCGTGACCCACAGAGTGATTCCTGACAGAATTGTGGGAGCCACCTATCTCATGGGGGCGGCAATCACGGGAGGGGAGCTTTCCCTGAAACAGGTGGAGCCTGCCCATCTGGACGGCATTTTATCCGTCTTGGAGGAATGTGGCTGTGAACTGGAGTATCCTCGGGAGGAAATCCTGAAGATCCGCTGTCCCAAACGGATTGGTGCGGCGGATAAAATCAGAACCTCCCCATACCCCGGATTTCCCACCGATGCTCAGGCACCTCTTATGGCAATGCTGTCTACCGCCTGCGGGTCCAGTATGATTACCGAAACCATTTTTGAAAGCCGTTTTAAGCATGTGGAAGAGCTGATTAAAATGGGTGCTAACATTAAAACGGACGGCAGAGTGGCAGTCATCCGAGGTGTGAAAAGGCTTTCGGGAGCAGAGGTGACTGCGGGAGATTTGCGAGGCGGTGCGGCACTGATGCTGGCGGCATTGGGTGCATCGGGAACAAGCAAGATACACAGAATTGATTTGATCGACCGAGGATATGAAGCACCGGAAAAGGTGTTTGCATCTTTGGGTGCTGAAATAAAAAGAGTGGAGTAGGAGGAAGTAAGGGTGAAAAACCAAAGACGCTTGGAAGTACAAAAACGGAAAAGAGTGTTTAAAAGAACGGTCGGACTGTTTCTGCTGTTCGTGCTGTGCGCGGTGATTGCATCCTTCACCCCTTATTTTGATATTAAGCAGGTTAATGTGACAGGGAACAGCAGAGTGTCTGCCCAGGAAATTGAAGAGGCTTCGGGAATCAACGAGGGAAGCAATATCTTTCGCGTGAAGCTTAATAGTGTGCGGAAAAGATTGGAGAAAATTTCTTATGTACATAGTGTTCGTATTAAGAGAGAGTTTCCCAATCAGATTTCTATTGAAATAGAAGAAAGTCAACCTGTTGCCGCGGCTCCTTATATGGGAAATTATATTTTAATTGATATGTATGGCAAAACATTGGAGCAGGAAACGAAGGAAAATTTGGAAAAATTTCCAGAAATTGTTAATTTGATAGGCTTAGAAATCAAAAATTTCGAGCTTGGAGAAAAAATTATTGTTCAAAATGAAAGAAATTTGCAAATAGTACTTGAAAGTTTGACAGAATTGGTTCATAATAGTCTTATAGGGAATATGAATGAAATCGATCTGACGGACGACAGCGGTCTGGTGTTCAGAATGAATGACAGCAAGCTGACCGTTCTGATGGGAGATGCAACCGACCTTCCCTATCGGGTGAAGTTCTTAAAAGAAATTCTGGACAAGCTGGGCGGAACACCCAGAGGAATTATTGACTTCACCGCCAAAGACCCTACCTATCGGTTGTCTGACCCTGAAAGCACCGAGAAGGAAGAGGACTCTGACGAATCAGAAGAAACAGAGGAATCTGAAGACACCGAAGAAACAGAGGAATCTGACGAAACAGAACAGGAAGAAGAATAAACATCGATATTTTATCCGGTTTTTTTACAGACCCTTCCAAATGACCGCATTTGTCTTTTGTGAAAGGCCGGGTTTGATATAAACTGCAATTTATTATATAAGTTACAAGGGGGAGTTATCAATGTTGGAATTTGATACCACAGAAAAAGATTATGCCCGCATAAAAGTTGTGGGTGTGGGCGGCGGCGGAAACAACGCTGTTGACAGAATGGTTAGCACCGGTATGCAGACGGTGGAATTCATTTCTATTAATACGGACAAGCAGGCGCTGAAAAAATCCGTAGCAAATCAAAAGCTGCAGATTGGTGAAAAGCTGACCCGCGGTCTTGGTGCAGGTGCAAAACCTGAAATCGGTCAGAAATCCGCAGAAGAAAGCAGAGAAGAAATTTCCGCTTGCTTGAAAGGTGCTGACATGGTATTTGTAACCGCAGGTATGGGCGGCGGAACCGGAACGGGAGCGGCTCCCATTGTTGCATCCGTTGCAAAGGAAATGGGTATCCTGACCGTTGGTATCGTAACCAAACCTTTCGGCTTTGAAGGAAAGGTAAGAATGGCAAACGCAGATGTAGGGATTGAAGAATTGAGACAGAATGTAGATACTCTGCTCATCATCCCCAATGACCGTCTGTTGGCAATTGCGGATAAGAATACCACCATGGAATCTGCATTTTCCATGGCTGACAATGTATTAAAGCAAGGGGTTTTGGGCATCACCGATTTGATTGTTACACCTGCCATGATTAATCTTGACTTTGCAGATGTAAGAACCATCATGAAGGATGCAGGCTATGCTCACATGGGCACAGGCCGTGCAAAGGGTGAAAACCGTGCTGAAGAAGCTGCAAAGGCTGCTATCTCCAGTCCTCTGCTTGAAACTACCATTCAGGGAGCAAAGGGCGTTATCTTAAACATCACAAGTCGGAGGCCAAGCGGTC
>JAZNYR010000245.1:0-14528 GCA_045594525.1 Clostridia bacterium
GTACAGCTCATCCAGAGCACGGTTTAAGGACAGGGGAGTGGGATGTTTCACTGTTCCGCTTTTTAAGAGTCTTACAATCAGTGCGTTCTTTGCCGCTTCTTCTTTGCAAAGGGGGCGGTAAAGGGCAACACGGATGCTGACCGTTTTAAACTGCTTGGCAGGAATCTGAAAAAAACGGATTCCGTTTTCCGCAATGATTTGTTTCATCTTTCTCACGCCTTTCATTTAAGTAAAAAGTTCGGTACCGCAGAAAATGTTTTGTCTGCAAATCTGATAATCCCAAGGAGTTTCTCCGCTAAAATGGGTCATCACCAGCTCGGGATTTAAATTTTCGGGTGTGCCTGCCGCAAGCCGCAGGGTAAGCACACCGCTTTCATAATTGTATTTATGAATCATGGGCATGATGTCCACATCCTTCAGTCCCCGCTTGCTCTTTTTGGGAACAACCAGTTCCTTTTGGGTAAAAAAGCGGTGGACTTCTTGTTCGTCGGGAACATCACCCCGAAAGGTGATGGTGTATTCCGCCTCGGTAATGTCTGCCCCCTTATGGACGGGAGCGGCGGCGGAAATCACGGAAAATCCGGGCGGCAGTGCCTCGTCCAGCCGTTTTGCAACTTCTTCATAAGGAATGTCTTCTGCAAAGCCAATATCCACCATTTCGCAATTGCTGGTAAACCCCAGTGACAGGGGCATCACAAACGAAATGATGGGGTGAGGATTAAACCCTTGTGAATAGGCAATGGGTAGTTTTGCCCGTCGGAGTGCCCTGATAAAGGCACGGAGCGTATCCAAATGTGCAATATATTTTAATTCATCATTCTTTGTATATTGTAACCGAATGACAGCCATATTATCCCTCCTTGTATTTCTGACAGATTCCTGATTCAAAGCAGTCTGCCCCGCATTTGTTGCAGGCGGTAAGACAGGGTTTGGTGGTTTTTGCCTCCTTCGCCCGCTTGCTTTCCCGAATCAAAAATTCCTTTGTGACCCCTACATCAATGTGGTCCCAGGGGAACACTTCGTCGTAAGAACGGGTTCTTGCGGTGTAAAAATCAGGGTCAATGCCACATTCTCGGAAGGATTCAAGCCAAGTATCGTATTTGAAAAATTCTGTCCAACCGTCCATTTTACAGCCCTTTTTCCAGGCGGTGTATAACACTTCCGAAAGCCGTCTGTCCCCACGGGCAAAGATGCCTTCCAGACGGCTTGTTTTGGAATCGTGGTAATTATACTTAATGGTTTTGGAGTGAATGTTTTCTCCCAACACCTTTTGCTTTTGCTGAATGGTTTCGATGCTGTCTTGCGGCTCCCAGCTAAAGGGAGTGAAGGGCTTGGGAATAAAGGAGGAGGAGCTGACCGTGATTCTGGGATTGGCGGGCCGTTGTCCCCGTTCCAGGGTATAATACTGGTCTAAAGCTAAATGGGCAAGCTCGCCGATGGCGGCAACATCTTCCTCCGTTTCGGTGGGCAGACCAATCATAAAATAGAGCTTAATTCCGCTCCAACCGTTTTCAAAAGCCAGTTTCACGGAGGAGAGCAAATCCTCCTCGGTGATGTTTTTGTTAATCACATCTCTCATTCTCTGGGTTCCCGCCTCGGGGGCAAAGGTAAAGCTGGATTTTCTCTGCTTCTGAATCCGATTGATTAAATCAAGATTGAAGGAATCCAGACGGAGAGAGGGGAGAGCAATGTTGGTACGGTTTTGCTCTGCGTGCTCCAATAAAGTATTTGTCAAATCGGAAAAATGAGAATAATCCCCTGTGCTCAAAGAGGTAAGGGACAGTTCTTCATAGCCTGTGTTGTTCATCAGGCAATCCGCACAGTCGGTAAGCACCTCGGGACTTTTTTCCCGAACGGGACGGTAGATGATGCCCGCCTGACAAAAACGGCATCCTCTGGTGCAACCACGAAACACCTCCAGCATGATGCGGTCGTGGACAATGTCGGAAAAGGGTACCACCAAATTGTCAGGATAATACACCTTGTCCAAATCCCGAATGATTCTCTTTTTTATGGTAGAAGGAACACCCGCCTTGTTGGGTTTGATTTCCTTTACTGTGTTGTCCTCGTGGTAGGTCACATCATAAAATGAGGGGACATAAATCCCTTCAATTTTTGCGATTTTCAGCAGGAAGTCGGTTCTGGTTCCTCCTGTTAATTTCCACTCGGAGTAGGCATCCATTACCTCTAAATTCACTTCTTCGCCTTCGCCTAAAATAAAGAAGTCAACAAAAGGAGCCAAAGGTTCTGCATGATACGCACAAGGCCCTCCCGCACAGACAAAGGGGTCACCCTCCTTGCGGTCTGCGGATTTGACGGGAATATGCCCCAAATCCAACATATTTAATACATTGGTGTAGCACATTTCATATTGCAAGGTAAAGCCCACAAAATCAAAATCGCAAATGGGGTCATGGCTTTCCAATGCAAATAAGGGTTTGTTATTCTGACGGAGCAGAGTTTCAAAATCGTCCCAAGGGGCGAACACTCGCTCACACCAGATGTTTTCTCTCGTGTTGAGTAAATGGTAAAGAATTTTCATTCCCAGATGGGACATTCCCACCTCGTACACATCCGGAAAGCAAAAGGCAAACCGAATATCAATGTTGGACAGGTCTTTTTTGATGCTGCCCCATTCTCCTCCCGTGTAGCGGGAAGGCTTTTGCACTTGTTTGAGTAGTCGATCCATAGATTTTTTCTCCTGTTACTGTTCCCCCCTCCGAAAGAAGGGCGTCTGCAATCTCCTGTTCGGTCAGGGTGGTTTTGAGTTTCATTTCATTGTCCACAATATGCACCACACAGTATCGGGCGGAAGAAAAGTATTTTAACAGCCGCCGCAACGGTACGGTGTGGTTGACGGTTAAGGTTCTTGTTTTATAAATACCGTCAGGCCTTTTCTTGTGTCGGTAATCAAAGGCGTTTTGGGTCATGGTTACCTTCTCATAGCCTCCCTCTGCCCACATTTTATAACCAAAAAAGCAGGCAATCATCAAAAGGGAAGGATTCCAGCGGGTGGTGTAAAGAATGAAGGCTCCCAACCCTGCCATAAAGCATACCGAAATACGGGACAAAAAAAGTACCCTATGATATCCTATTATACTCCCAAATGCGTCAGAAAGCAAGTAAAAAAGTATTCTTCCTCCGTCAAAAGTTGTAATTGGCAGTAAATTAAACAATCCCAAGGCAAAATTTCCGTAAAAAAGAAAAAAGAATTGTTCTTCTGACAGCCAATTCTGGCAAAGAAAAACCATCCCTGCACCCAAAAAGCTTGCCAAGGGTCCTGCCCCCGCCACCAAAATCCGTTCCTTTAAGGGGCGGGAGTGTTCCTCTTTTAAACGAATGGCAATGCCAAAAGGGAGAATCCCCAAATAGGATACTCCCATGTGCAGTTTCAAAGCCGTGAGGAGATGCCCCAGCTCGTGAAGGAGCAAAATCAGGTACATCCCAAGCATAGAGGGCAAAGTATGGGTCACAACCCCTAACAGAAGGAGAAGGGGCAGTAAGGGAGAAATTCTCAGTTTCATACAAAGGATAAAAAGTCGGAGGGATTTAAGTATTCTTCTCCGTCTATGATTTCAAAGTGAAGGTGAGGGCCTGTGCTTCTTCCCGTGCTTCCTACGGCGGCAATGGTTTCTCCTGCTGAAACGGTCTGGCCCTCTTTCACATAAAGCTGACTGCAATGACCGTACAGAGTGACAAGTCCGTCTTTGTGACGGAGCTTTACAGCAAACCCGTATCCTCCCAGTTCCCCTGAAAAAATCACCTCACCGTCGGCGGCGGCTAAAATGGGGGTGCCTGTGTTTGCGGCAATGTCAAGACCTGTGTGGTAGGCGGAGGATTCGTTTAAGGGGTCGGTCCGTTCCCCGAATCCGGAGGTAATCACACCGTTCAAAGGAATGGAAAAAACAGTTTGTGCCGCGACGGGGACAGGTTCTTCTTCCTTTATTATAATATCATACTGCCGTGTACTGTCCTCTAAAGCTTCCGCTCCTACTTCCAAAGAGGGGAGAAAGGTTTCGCAGTAACCGATTGCCTCCTCTGCCTTCATCCGTACCACCTGGGGGTCGGTGTGAGTATTTAAAATCTGTTTCAGTTGCTCTGTCTGGTCATGGAACACACCCGTTTTTCCTGCAAAAAAACAAAGTGCAAATAAACACCCGCTGATGAGGGTCCGTTCCGTGATGCGGGGATAACGAAAAGAAAGAGGCTGAGGCTCTGTGTGTTTAGAGGGGGGTCTTCTTGCGGGAATTTCTGACATAACAGGTTCATCACCTTTCCAAAAATTTTACTTTTTACCAATATACAATACTTTGTGGTAAATTATGCATAATATACAAGATATAAAAAAAGAGGATTTTTGAAATATTAAGAGAATATTACAAATAAGCACATTTTATTGTGTTAGATTACTAAAATATTACAAGATATTGTGGACTGAAATATTTTAGTAAAAAAAATTAAATTTTTTTAAAAAAACCTCTTGCAAAAGTCACAAAAATCGGTTATAATAAAATTGAGGGTGGGGAAAAGTGGTGTCCCGTGGGAAAAAGTGGGGCAGAAATGGTAAACCAACCCTTAAAAAACGATTGGAGTGCAAATTATGCTGTTCAGCGGAGAGGTTGCTTGTAATTTAGATGAAAAAAGCAGACTCACAGTACCTGTCGGTTTTCGGGAGGGACTGGGAGATGTTTTCTATATTACAAAAGGGCTGGACGACTGTTTGTTTGTATTCCCCGAAGAAAAGGGCAGAGAGTTTTTTGCCACCATCAAAGAACTTCCTTTTTCCAAGGCAAGAAAAGTGCAACGATTTTTTACATCGGGCCTGAAAAAATGCAGCTTGGACAAGCAGGGAAGAGTGATGCTGGATCAGTGCCTTAAGGATCATGCCCATATCACCGACCGTGAGGTTGTGGTAATCGGTGTTTCTGACCGATTGGAAATCTGGGCCAAGAGTGCTTGGAATTCTTATGCGGAAATTGATTCTGACGAGGTTGCTCAGATGTTAGAAGATTTGGGAATGTAAGGAGTAGGTGGTATGGGAGAGTTTTCTCATGTGTCCGTGCTTCTTCACGAAACGGTGGATTCGCTGAATGTTCGCCCGGGCGGAATTTATGTTGACGGAACCTTGGGCGGCGGCGGTCACTCCGCATATCTTTTAGAGCAGTTGGGAACAGACGGCACGCTCATTGGCATCGACCAGGATTCGGATGCAATTTTAGCGGCAAAAAAGAGGATTTCCGAGGATTACGGCGTATTATATATGAATAGGAATTTTTCTGACATTAAGGAGATTTTAAAAGAATGTCAGATTGACGGCATTGACGGAGCCATGCTTGATTTGGGAGTTTCCTCCTATCAGCTGGACGAGGCGGAACGGGGATTTTCCTATCGGTTTGACGCCCCATTGGATATGAGAATGAACAAAGAGGCAGAGCTTTCTGCCTACGATGTAGTCAATACTTATTCCGAGGAAGCCCTTGCAAATGTGATTTTCACCTACGGGGAAGAACGGTTTGCACGGAAAATTGCAAGGATGATTGTAAAGCGTCGGGAAGAAAAACCCATCAAGACCACTTTTGAACTGACGGAGGTCATTCGCAGTGCGATGGGGAAAAAACCAGCGGACAAGCATCCCGCAAAACGAACCTTTCAGGCAATTCGCATTGAAGTAAACAAGGAGCTTGAGGTTTTAGAAAAAGCGTTGACAGATTTTTTTGAGTGTTTAAAGCCGGGCGGCAGACTTGCCGTGATTACCTTTCATTCCTTGGAAGACAGAATGGTAAAACAGAGCTTTCGTGAAAAATGTACGGGCTGTACCTGCCCTCCCGGATTTCCCGTTTGTGTTTGCGGAAATCAGCCAAAGGGAAAAATGGTGCTGAAAAAAGCGGTTTTGGCAACAGAAGAAGAGCTTGCCCGAAACCCAAGAGCAAAAAGTGCAAAATTACGAGTGATCGAAAAGTTATAAAAAGGAGTACATAGTATGTCCAGACGAGCAAATACCTCTTCTGCATATCGGTTGTATGAAAACGAACCTGTCAGCGTAGTGCGGCAGGACCGGACGCGGAGAGTAAAATCGAACAATAAAATAGTGGAACATAAACAGGCAGTACAGCAGACAGCCGGCGCAAAAAGATTACCTGTGAAACTGATTGGTAATGTGCTTTTGGCTTGTGTTGCAGCATTGCTGATTCTGTTCCGTTATTCCGCAATCGTGGAGCGGGATCATCAGCTGGAAATTCTGAAGGAAGAGCGAAATGCGATTGTGGATGAAAATAAGCGGCTGCAGGTGGAAATCGACAGTGCCCTGAATCTGGAAAATGTGGAACGGATTGCTATGACGGAGCTTGGAATGAGCAAGCCGGAAAAATACCAGACCATATATGTGAATATTCAGGGAGACGATTACATAGAGGTAGCGGAGGAAATTGAGGAAACCGCAGAAGGAAAGCAGTTTTATGCTACCATCATCCAGACTTTGGGGAACGTTTTGGAATATTTGTATTAATCGGATTCATATATTGTGATAGATTGCGTGTCTAGAATCCCCCGAAAAAAGTCTGTCTGGGGGAGAATTTGTAAAAAGGTGCCAAGGCAATCTTAGGGGTTGCCTTGGCTTTTTCAGGAATTTGGCAGGTTTTTCAGAAAGGAGTTGAGCCCTGAAATGGCATCAAATAAACAGATGAATAAGCGGATTGTGTTTACCTTTTCTGTAGTGATGGTGGTTCTTTTGGGGCTGATTCTGCGGACAGGGTATTTGCAGATTGTCCGTGGAGAAGAACTGCAGAAGGGTGCCTTGGATCAGCAGACCACAGACCGTCAGGTCAGTGCAAAGCGAGGCGCCATTTTAGACAGAAACGGAAAAACCCTGGCAGTCAGTGCCAGTGTCGAGCAGGTGTCTGTTTCTCCCAATGTGATTCGGGAACAGGGCAATGAGGACGAAGTGGTCAGAGCATTGTCCGATATTTTGGATTTAGACGAGGATGATGTTCGGAAAAGGGTAACGGCAAACAGTTATTATGAATCCATCGCCCGTCGTGTGGAAAAGAAAACGGCGGACAGAATCCGTGAGCTGGAATTGCCGGGAGTTCATCTGGACGAGGATACCAAACGATACTATCCTTACGGGAAATTTGCCTCCCATGTGATTGGGTTTACGGGGAATGACAACCAGGGGTTGGACGGCTTGGAAAAGCAGTACGACAGTGTGTTGGCAGGCACCCCCGGGCGTATCGTTACCGCAAGCAATGCCAAGGGAACGGATGTGCCCTATAAATTTGAACAGTACATTGACCCGGTTGACGGGCAGAATTTAGTGCTGACCATTGATGAAACCATTCAGCACTTTGTAGAAAAATATCTGGAAAAGGCGTATATTGAAAACGATCTGGGAGCAGGGGCTGCGGCAATTGTCATGAATCCCCAGACGGCGGAAATTTACGCCATGTGTTCTCTTCCTGATTTTGATTTGAATCAGCCCAGGACGCTTACGGAAGAAGCAGAAGCGGAGCTGGAGGAAAAATTGGAGGAAGAAGGCATTGAGAAAGACGATTTGTCCGATAAAGAGCTGGGCGAACGGGAAACGGAAATGCTCTTTAAAATGTGGAGAAACAAAGCGGTAACGGACAGTTATGAGCCGGGTTCTACCTTTAAGCTTGCCACCGCTGCTGCCGCATTGGAGCAAAATGTTTGCAAGCTTGACGATATTTTTGACTGTGGCGGTGCTTATCAGGTAGCAGATAAAAAAATCAACTGTCACCATACTGCAGGCCACGGACCTCAGACCTTTGTGAAAGCCATTTGTAATTCCTGTAACCCTGCATTGATGCAAATTGCAGAGCGAATCGGAAATGATGATTTCTTCCGTTTTGTAGAAGCCTTTGGATTCCGTGATTTAACGGGAATTGACCTGCCGGGCGAGGCAAACGGCGTGTTCTTCTCAAAAATGGACTTTAATGAAGTACAGCTGGCAACCTCCTCTTTTGGTCAGGGGTTGCAGATTACTCCTTTGCAGCTGGCAAGCT
Organism: Clostridia bacterium; assembly: GCA_045594525.1. Lineage (GTDB taxonomy): Bacteria > Bacillota > Clostridia > HGM11514 > HGM11514 > SIG438. The sequence continues at coordinate 8,022 of JAZNYR010000245.1, forward strand.
TTGTGTCTGCGATCTGCAACGGGGGAACCTTGTATAAACCCCATCTGGTCAAACAGATGACCGATCAGCAGGGAAATGTGGTAAAAACCATTGAGCCCGAGCCTGTGCGGCAGATTATGTCTGCCGAAACCGCAGCCACCATGCGAAATATTATGGAGCAGGTTGTGTTAGACGGCGCGGCATCCAATGCTTATATCAAGGGATACCGTGTAGGCGGAAAAACAGGAACCTCGGAAAAATTGCCCCGCGGTAACGGAAAGTATATTGCCTCCTGTGTGGGGATTGCTCCTGTGGATGACCCCCAGGTGGTTGTGCTGGTGATCTTAGACGAACCCGTCGGGGTATATTACGGCGGTACCATTGCGGCACCCGTTGTCCGTTCTATTTTGGAGGATACATTGCACTATTTGGGAATGGAACCTCAGTACACAGAAGAAGAGGTAGCAGAGGAAACGGTCAATGTTCCCAATGTGGTGGATATGACAGTCAATGAAGCAGCCAACACCTTGTACGCTGCGGGACTGAACTATCAGATTATGGGTGACGGGGAGACGGTATTGTCTCAGATTCCTGTAGGAAGCGTTACCATGGAATTGAATTCAACTGTTATTTTATATACGCAAACGGAAACGGAAGAACAGAAGGTGAAGGTTCCTGATGTAATGGGTATGACACCTGCCGAAGCAAGAAAAGTTCTGGCGGAATACGGGCTTAACTGTCGGTTTACCGATGTTGCTCCCAATCAGGAAAACAGTGTAACGGCTTATTCTCAAACTCCTGCTGCAGGGGAAGAAGTGGTAAGCGGCAGTACCGTTTCGGTTGATTTCCGTTCGCAAATCAGCGATTTCTAAAGAATGACAGGAAGGAGAAAAACAGTATGAAGCTTGTACAGTTATTGGGTGACTATCCGGGATTGTTAAGTCCTGTTCCGGATATGGAAATCAAGGATATTTGTTATGATTCCAGAAAGGTCAGCCAAGGCTCGGTCTTTGTATGTGTCACCGGCTTTGTTACTGACGGACACAAGTTTGCAGACGGGGCTGTGAAAATGGGTGCCTCTGTTCTGGTTTGTGAACACGAGGTGGAGGCATCAGTTCCTCAAGTGATTGTGGATGACAGCCGTAAAGCGCTGGCATTCCTTGCAGACCGTTATTACGATCATCCTTCCGGAAAAATGAAGTTAATCGGGGTTACCGGTACCAACGGAAAGACCACCACAACCTATTTGGTAAAGAAAATCTTGGAAAATGCGGGATACTGTGTAGGGTTAATCGGTACCAATCAGAATATGATCGGAGATACTGTTCTGCCTGCGGAACGGACCACACCTGAATCCTTGGAATTACAGGAGCTGTTTGCCAAAATGGCAGAGAGCGGTGTGGATTATGTGGTGATGGAAATTTCTTCTCATTCACTGGAGCTGTCCCGTGTGGCATACTGCGATATTGATGTGGGTGCCTTTACCAATCTGACGCGGGACCATCTGGATTTCCATCAGGATATGGAGCATTATTTTAGGGCAAAGGCAAAGCTGTTTGATTTGTGTAAAACAGGGGTTGTCAATATTGATGACGAGGCAGGAATCCGCATTTTGGAGCAATGTCAATGTGTGCCCCTCTCTTACGGGGTGGATAATGCGGCGGATATTTACGCTTACGATATGGAATTTGGCAGTGAAGCTTCTGTTTTTACAGGAAATATTCTGGGAAAAGAAATGAGGGTGACTTTGAATACACCCGGCAAATTTTCTGTCTATAACGGTCTTTGTGCCATTGGTATCTGTACTGTTTGTAATATCCCGTCTGATGTGATTGTAAAAGGACTTTCCGAAGTGGCGGGAGTCAGCGGTCGGGCAGAGGTTCTTCCTTTGGGAAAACCCTATACGGTTATGATTGACTATGCCCATACACCGGACGGATTGGAAAATATTATTAAGAGCGTCCGCGGATTTGCCAAAGGCAGAGTGGTGACCCTGTTTGGTTGCGGGGGCGACCGTGACCGTACAAAACGGCCTCTCATGGGAAAAATTGCGGGAGAATTGTCCGATTTTTGTATTGTGACCTCGGATAATCCACGAACAGAAAATCCCGAAGCCATTATTCAGGAGATTGAAGAGGGCATTGAACAGACATCTTGTGAGTATGTGGTCATTGTCAGCCGTCGGGATGCCATCGGATATGCATTGAAAAATGCCCAACCCGATGATGTGATTATTCTGGCGGGAAAGGGGCATGAAACCTATCAGATTTTGAAAGAGGGAACCATTCATTTTGACGAGCGTGAAGTGGTAGAGGAATGGTTAAAGGAGTTAGAGCAATAAATGAAGCCCACATTGTTGAAAAACTTGATAGAATGGAGCGGTGCAAAGAGTTTCGGGGCAGATGAAACTGCTTTGATTACCGATGTTTGTACCGACAGCAGAAAGATAACCCCTGGTTGTTTGTTTGTGGCACTAAAGGGAGAACGGTTTGACGGCCATTCCTTTTTACAGCAAGCTTTCGAGTCGGGTGCTGCGGCAGTCATGGGAGAAATTCCCTTTGAGGGAGGACCCTATCTTCAGGTGAAGGACACCTCACAAGCCCTTCTTGATTTGGCGGCAGGGTATCGCAGTCAGTTCCCCATTCCTATCGTTGCCATTACGGGAAGTGTGGGAAAAACCACCACAAAGGAAATGGTGGCGGGGGTGCTGTCCCAAAAATACTGCTGTTTGAAAACAGAAGGAAATTTTAACAATGAAATCGGCGTTCCTCTCACCTTGTTTCGTTTGGAGGATTGCCATGAAATAGCCGTTTTGGAAATGGGAATGAACCATTTTGGAGAGCTGTCCCGTTTGACAAAGGCGGCTCGTCCCAATGGGGTGATTATCAACAATATCGGCATGTCCCATATTGAAAATTTAGGCTCCCGTGAAGGGATTTTAAAAGCCAAGCTGGAAATCTTGGAAGGCTTGCAAAAGGACGGGGTTGCCTTGTTGAACGGAGATGACGACTATCTCAATCAGGCAAGCCCTGAGGTCAAGGTGATTCGTTACGGAAGCGGAGAAAATTGCGATCTCCGTGCAGAAGAAATTCAAGGGGAACAACAGCTGTTTTCCTTTACCTGCAAGGAATTGCCCGGTCGGGTTACCATTCCGGTACCCGGACGGCATAACATCAGCAATGCCATGGCGGCAGTGGGAGCGGGTCTTTTATTCGGTGTCCCCGCTGAGCTGATAAAAAAAGGGATTGAGGAATCCCAAAGCGTGGGAATGAGAATGCGAACGGAGAAGAAGGACGGAATCACTGTGATTTTGGATTGCTATAATGCCAATCCAGACTCCATGCGTGCCGGCATTTCCGTATTAAAGGAATCTGAGGGAAACAGAAAAATTGCATTGCTTGGGGATATGCTGGAGCTTGGGGATTACAGCGAACAGGCCCATTTTGAAATCGGGCAGTTTGCCTCCGGTCTTGACGGGGTGTTTACCGTAGGGAAGGCGTCGGAGCAGATTTATCGCGGTGCTCAGGTTCCCAAGAAACAGCATTTTGAAACAAATGAAGAACTTTGCCGGTTTTTAAGCTCCTATCTATCCGAGGGGGACACGGTGCTTATCAAAGGCTCCCGAGGAATGAAGATGGAGGAAATCTGGAACCGGATGAACGAGGGGTGGAAAAATTGAGTTTTGTTGGATTTTTACTTGCATTTTTGGTTACAGTATTCACAGGACCGTTTATCATTCGGTGGCTCATCAGCCTGAAATTCGGTCAGAGTATTTTGGAAATCGGACCAAACTGGCATAAGAATAAGCAGGGGACTCCCACCATGGGCGGTGTGATGTTTATTTTAGGCATCCTGATTGCCTCTCTCTTTTGTTTGCGTGACGGCAGCGGTTGGATTGCCCTGGCGGTGGCTTTGTTGTTCGGTGCCATCGGTTTTTATGACGATTATATCAAGGTTGCCAAAAAGAGAAATCTGGGACTCACTTCAAAACAGAAATTTTTACTTCAGCTGATTGTTGCCGTCCTTCTCACCGTGGCGGCGATCATCAAAAACGGAACCACCATTCTGATTCCTTTTTCGGGAGCAGAGGTGGAGTTGGGCTGGGTTTTTGTTCCTTTTATCCTGTTTGTGATTTTGGGAACGGAAAACAGCGTGAATCTGACCGACGGAATTGACGGCCTTGCCGCATCCGTTACCGCCATTGTGATGCTGTTTATGGCAGGAATGGCATGGCAGTACACGGAAGAGGGCCTCATGCGTCTTTCCCTTTTTGCTTTGGCGGGTTGTTTGGGATTTTTGGTGTATAACCGTCATCCTGCAAAAGTGTTTATGGGTGATACAGGCTCGCTCTTTTTAGGAGGTTTGGTCAGTGCTTGTGCGGTACTGATGAATCAACCCTTACTGCTTTTGCTCATAGGATTTGTTTATTTTATGGAAACCTTATCTGTTATTTTACAGGTTGCTTCTTTTAAGCTGACCCGAAAACGGATTTTTAAAATGTCACCCATCCATCATCATTTTGAAATGTGCGGATGGAGCGAGAAAAAGATTGTACTGGTATTTTGCGGGGTAACGGCAATTCTTTGCTTTATTGCCGCAGCTGCGATTTAATGAAAGAAAGGGCGGGAAGTCATGACTCGGAAACAGAAACCACAACTGCAAAAAAGAAGAACATCTGCCTTAAAATCCGGCTCTGTTTCCAAGCTTTCAGTACCTCAGAGTAAAAACAAAGGGCAGGTAGATCCCATTTTATTTACCCTGTTGATTGTTTTGGTATCCTTTGGGTTGATTATGGTGTTCAGTGCAAGCTCCATCAATGCTTATTATGAGTACGGCAACAGCTATCATTATCTTCTTTCACAGGGAAGATGGGCATTGATTGGCTTTGTGATGATGCTGTTCTTTTCCAAAGCTGATTATCATGTGATTGTAAAACGATTGCCTCTTGTGATGATGATTACCGTTGTGTTGCTCCTTTTGGTTTTGGTGGTAGGGAATGAGGTAAACGGTGCCAAGCGCTGGTTAGGCGTGGGGGGATTTAGTATTCAGCCCTCGGAGCTGGCGAAAATTGTGCTGATTATATTTTTGGCCAACCGTCTTTCTATGGAGCGGGAGGGTGCCTTTGATAATGTCAAGGCATTGGGCCCCTATCTTTTGGTGATTGGTGCATTCTGCGGTTTGGTACTGGCAGAAAAGCACTTGAGCGGAACCGTTGTGCTGGCGGGCGTATCCATGCTTTTGCTGTTTATCGCAGGTGTGAAGCTGTCTCATTTTGGGATTGCTCTTGCGGGTGTTGCGGCGCTGGGTGTGGTTGCCATTATTCAGGAACCTTACCGACTGGAGAGAATCACCACCTTTATGGACCCCTTTGCCAATAAAATGGATGAGGGTTGGCAGATTGTGCAAAGCTTGTATGCCATCGGTTCAGGAGGATTGTTCGGCGTTGGTTTAGGACGAAGCCGTCAGAAATATCTGTACATTCCCGAACCTCATAACGACTTCATTTTTTCCATTATTTGCGAAGAACTTGGCTGGCTGGGTGCCATTTTGGTCCTTTCTTTGTTTGCACTGTTGGTTTGGAGAGGAATTAAAGTTGCTTTGAATGCACCCGATAAACTGGGGACTTATCTTGCCTTCGGTATGACAGGGCTCATTGCCATTCAGGTCATTATCAATGTGGCGGTGGTAACTGCCAGTATGCCCGTTACGGGAATGCAGCTTCCGTTCTTCAGTGCAGGAGGGTCTTCTCTGGTATTCTTAATGAGCGGTATGGGAATTTTGCTGAATGTTTCTCGGCAATGCAGAAAATAATGGAGGGGAAAAGGTGAGAGTATTACTGTCCGGCGGCGGCACGGGAGGACATATCAATCCCGGTATCGCCATTGCCCGTTATTTAAAAGAAAAACAACCTGATACAGAATTTTTATTTGTAGGAACCCATAAGGGTCTGGAGGGAGAGCTGATTCCAAAGGCAGGCTTTCCCATTACCTTTATTGAGGTGGAGGGGTTTCGCAGAAAATTATCCCTGCAAACCCTGGGCACCATCAAGAAAATGTTTCAAGGCTACGCCCAGTCCAAAAAGATTTTAAAGGAATTTAAGCCGGATATTGTGATTGGCACGGGAGGCTATGTATGCGGACCGGTGCTGTACGCAGCTTGCAAAATGGGACTCAAGACATTGGTGCATGAACAAAATGTGATTCCCGGTGTGACGGTAAAAATGCTGTCTAAAATGGTAGATGGGGTGCTCACCAGCTTCCCCGAAACCGATCAATATATCAAAGGAAATCTGATTTTAACGGGAAATCCCATTTCTCCCGATTTGTTTACATACGAACGGGGATCAGCAAGACGGGCATTGGGGTTTGATGAGCGTCCTCTGATTTTAACCTATGGGGGAAGCTTGGGTGCCAGACGGGTGAATGAAACGGTGGGCGAAATGATTCGCAATACCGCCAAGGCGGGCACCTATCAGATTTTATATGCCACAGGAAAACGAGAGTACGAAAAGGTGCTGGAGGAAATGAA
>JAZNYR010000246.1:0-11671 GCA_045594525.1 Clostridia bacterium
AATGATCCAGAAACAACGAAACGGAGCAGAGAAAGTCACTGCTCCGTTTCGTTATTGCGAAAACAATCTTTTTCCCATCGTTGGACATTTGTATCCATATATTCGCCTATTTTTTGATATTCTTTTTCGTTGCGAATGATGTGGTCATGATAGGAGCGTTGCCAAAGAACACAACCAAATTTATTGGTTGTATATGATTTTAATTGTCGGATTACATTTTGTAGGGGAGGGTTTCCACACCCTCCCGAATCATCCAAAATTACAATCAAATGAATATGATTTGGCATAATCACATATTTATCAATTTTAACACCATTCCCATTACGGTTCATATATTGTATGGTTTTTTCTACCTCTTTCCCGATCGGTGTCATTTTATTTTGCGGGAGGGCACAGAGGCCCTCCCCTACGATGTGGGACAATACACATTTTCGTTTCTGCGTGCATATCGTAACAAAATATGCTCCCGGTGTGCGATAATCATATCCTTTTAATCGTGTTGGTTTTCTTTTTGGTAAATTCATCATATAAATAACCTGTTTACAATTACTGTCCTTACAAGCACACCCCATACAAGCGGTATTTATTCTTATAATTCATAATTCACAGCTTGTCGTGAAACCGCAAAGGGACGGACAAAGGTATCAGCCGCCGCCACATGGAGAGGGTGCTTTGCATAAGTGTCTAACGCCTCCCATGAGTCGTGGTCAGAAATCAAAACCCCGCCGTCTGCCTCAATTCCTACTTCTAAAGACAGCAAACCGGGAATCTTCCCATTTAATCCTTCCAGCTCTTGCTTAATCTTTTGAAGGTCTGTTCCTTCCTTAAACTTCCACATTACGACATGACGAATCATCATTTTTCATCCTTTCTGCAATTTTTATCATCTGTTTCTATTATACTTTATTTTTCTCAAAAAAGCAAGAGGAACGGAAAATCTGTTCAGGCAGCTTTTTCCCCTAATAAAATTTTTTCACTATTTTAATTGATTATTTAAAAAAAGTATGATAAGATAATATTATACAAAATGATAGCAAAATTGATTAAATTTGAAAAGAGGAATAAAAAATGAGAATCGGAACAACAAAAGAATTGAAAAATCACGAATACCGCGTAGGGATGACCCCTGATAATGCGGCAGCCTTTGTTGCAGACGGTCACACCGTTTATGTGGAAACAAAAGCGGGGGAAGGTGTTGGTTTTACTGATGAAATGTACAGGGAGGCAGGTGCCGTTATTTTAAATACTCCTGCAGAAGTATTTGAAAAATCAGAAATGATTATCAAAGTCAAAGAACCCGAACCCTGTGAATACGGCTTTTTAAGAGAAGGCCAGATTCTGTTTACCTATCTGCATCTGGCACCCAATCCCTCTTTAGGGGAAGCGCTGATGAATCGCGGCGTAACAGCCGTTGCCTATGAAACCATTACCGATGAAGAAGGAAATCTTCCTTGCCTTCGCCCCATGAGTCAGATTGCCGGCAGACTGAGTATTCAGGAAGGGGCGAAATATCTGGAAAAAAGCTTTGGCGGACGGGGGATTCTCCTTGGGGGTGTACCCGGGGTGGAAAGAGGTAAAATTGTGATTATCGGTGGCGGTGTTGCAGGAACCTATGCGGCAAAAGCGGCTGTAGGAAGCGATGCACAGGTAACCCTTTTGGATGTTAACATGAACCGGCTTTCTTATCTGGAAGATGTGTTCGGAGCATCGGTAACCACCCTTTACAGCACAGAGGCAAATATCAGAAAATCTCTTGCCAAGGCAGACCTGGTAATCGGTTCTGTACTGATTCCCGGCGGAAAAACCCCGAAATTAATCAGAAAAGAACATTTGAAGCTGATGAAAAAAGGTTCTGTGATTGTGGATATTGCCATTGACCAGGGCGGATGCTGTGAAACTTCTCATGTAACAACACACGATAATCCTGTATTTATCGAAGACGGCATCGTTCATTATTGCGTAGGAAATATGCCCGGCGCGGTTCCTTATACCTCCACCATTGCTCTTTCCAATTCTACCTTCCGATATGCCAGACTGATGGCAAATCACGGTTTTGAAAAAGCTGTCAAAATGGACAAAGGGTTACTTAACGGCGTGAATGTGTATAAACATCAATGCACCAATCAAAATGTGGCAGAAAGCCTTGGCTATGACTATGTAGCGATGGAAAGCCTGCTTTAATTACAAAAAGGAGTTTTTATAAATTAATATTGTCACACAGAGTGTCGGCGGTACTGCTTTGGGTGCCGTTGGTGAAAAGGGAACACGGTGTGAATCCGTGACGATAACTGTCGCCGTATACATCGAATGTTTTTTGTCCGTCGGTGAAAGCCGGTCATTGGGAAACTGAGAAGGCAGGGCAAAAAACGCGAGGCTTTACCTTATATGATGTGAGTCGGAAGACCTGCTTTGATATTATTCCGTATGGGAATAATCTTTTTGCGTGTGCAAATTGTGATAGATCGCAGGAAAACACAGCTGCGGTGATTTTCGATTACGAAAATTACCGCAGCTTTTTTATATAACAATACATGATAAAGGAGACAAAAACAATGAACAAAAGAGTAGTATCTATGATGTTGGCACTGATTATGATGATGAGTGTCATCCCTGTATTTGCACAGGAAGCAGGAAATTCCATTACTGTATTTTTTTCTATGAGCAAATACGGTGAATTTGTCAAGAGCAAGGACGGAGCAGATATGGCGGAAGTTGAGGTAACGCTAACCGGCAAGGACAGCTATACCCTTGATGATGCATTTCTTGCTGCTCATACCGCCTATTATGAAGACGGTGCACAGGGTTATGCTACTTCCATGTCGGAGCAGTGGGGACTTTCGGTGGACATGCTGTGGGGTGATACCAGCAAATTTTTCGGATATCAGGTAAATGGCGGTCAGGAAAGTGTGATGGGACCCGGTCATGTAATAGAAAATGGTGATTATATCGATGCGTATATCAATCGCAGCGAACACCCTGACAACGAAGCATATTCTTTTTTTGATACCTACCGGGCACAGGCATATTGCGGAGAAGAAATTATGCTTACATTGACCCAGGCAGGGGGATATGATAAAGACTGGAATACTATCTATATTCCCTGCGAGGGTGCGGTCATTACTGTAAACGGCAAAGAAAGTGAAATCGTAACTGATACAGAAGGAAAAGCGACTTTGCTCCTTGATCAAGCGGGAGAGTATGTAATCAGCGCCAAAAAGAGCAAGACTGTAAAGGATGAAACGGTACCTGCAATTACCGCGCCTATCTGTATGATTGAAATCAAAATCAAGCCGGCAATACAGATGATGCACAACATTGCCGCACAGTATGCCGAAGTAGATGTGGTGGAGGCGGACAGTAATCTGCCGTGGATTGTTGCGGATATGATGTGTTACGAAAAGGCGTTTCCCGAAAGCAATATTAAAATGAGTAAGGAGAAAAAGCAAGAGGCATTGAAAGAAATTGTTGCCTTGGCACAAAAAACAACCAGACCCGGAGATATGGCAAAATCTATTCTGGCAATTCGTGCCCTTGGATATGATGCAAAAAATGTCTATACCACCACCTTTGAACAGATCGATGTGGCAGCAAAACTGACGGCGCTTGTGGATCGTGACGATACCGCCGTAACGAATGTATATACCTTGCCGTATGTTCTCATTGCCCTGTCCCAGGGAGAGGGGTATGCCACGAAGAAACAAATAGAGAAGCTGGTACAGGCAGCCGTTGATAGTGCTGATGTCTGGCTTGATGTGACAGAAGGGACAGACGCCCTGACACCCATGATTTTTGCCCTTGCACCGTATTATAATACGAACGATGCGGTAAAAACTTGCTTGGATCGAGGGATGAAACTATTGAAAGAAGAGCAGCGGGAAGATGGTCTGATTGACGGCTTTGAAGGATATGAGAGTGCTTCAACGGGTCTGGCTATCTGTGCGTTTTCTGCCATGGGCATCAATGCTGAAGCGGTGGTAAACGGAGAAAACAGCTTGATTGACGGTTTGCTTTCCACAACCAATCAGGAAGAAAACGGATTTTCTAATGCTTTTGCAACGGAGCAAGGCTTCCGAGGACTGTTGGCATGGTATTTGCTTTCGCAAAATGCAGAAAAGGGTTTGTACGATTTTACCGATTATCCTTTGTCCCGGGCTGATGTATCGGGAAGTTTTTACAGTCCTGTGATTTTTGAGGTTAATCCTTCAACAGCGAAAATCACCGTAAAAGGACAGAAAGCATTGCGAGAAAATTGCTATGACCTGAAAGCAGGGACTTATACTTATACTGTTAGTGCATCCGGATATGAAAGCGAAACGGGACAGGTAACGGTAACCGCCGAAGAGGAAGAGGGACGGGTCGTAACAAGGATTACAATTTCCCTTTCCAAAAAAAATGATAACACTTTTTCCGGTGGTGGAGGCAAACCGGAAGAAGAGGAAGAAATTGAAGAGCCGGAACAGACTCCCGAGGATGTGAAAGAACCGGAGGAAGAAATTGAAAAGCCGGAACAGCCCCCCGAAGATGTAAAAGAACCGGAGGAAGAGAAGAAAGAAGAACAGGTTGTTTCGGTACAGGAAGTCTTTTCGGATGTAAAAAGCGGAGACTGGTATTATCCTGCGGTGCAGTTTGTGTATGAAAATAAGCTTTTCAGCGGTACGGACAAGGGATTTGAACCGAACATCAGTATGACACGGAGTATGCTGGTTGCGGTGTTATATCGTCTTGCGGCCCCTTCAGAAGTAACGGGAGAACATTCCTTTGTTGATGTGCCGGATGATGCATGGTATTCCGAAAGTGTGAAATGGGCAACAAGCGATGGTATCGTCTCCGGCATGTCTGAGACCGAATTTGCTCCCAACGCAGACATTACCCGTGAGCAAATTGCAGTGATTTTGTACCGCTATGCGGCAAAGAACGGTGCGAATGTGGTAAGTCGGGCAGATGTTACTTCATACAGTGATGCGGCGGACATTTCCGCCTATGCAAAGGACGCAATGGAGTATGCAGTTGCGGCAGGGATTATATACGGAAGAGATGATAACAACCTTGCACCTAAGAACAATGCCACACGGGCTGAGGTTGCTACAATGCTGATGCGGTTTTTAGGAGTGTTACATCAATGAAATATAAACATATACTGTTGATAGGAATTACCATTCTGCTGTTGGTTGTCGGTACGGTTGTATTTTTCCCCGCCGGCAATCAACCGGCAGAGGTTTTGACAGAAAATACAGAGGGACAACAGATACAGCCGTCACCCCAGCCGGAAGAAATACTGCCTTCACCTGAGCAAAACGAGAGTTCATCAAACGATGTGGCGGTGCAGGTAGAAAAAGAGAATACTCCAAAACCGGTGGAAGAGGTGCAAGAGGTACCCCAGCAGCCGACCGAGGAGCCTGTGGTGGAAGAAAAAGGGGACGATGGATTAAAGTGCACCCTCTCGGTTCGATGTAACGATGTGCTGGAACATATAGACACGCTCGCATCGGGAAAAGAAACTGTAATTCCGCCAAACGGGGTGATATATCCAACACAAGAGGTTTTGTTTGAACCGGGAGAAAGTGTATTTGATGTGTTGCTGCGTGAAATGCAGAGAAATGGAGTCCATATTGAATTTGTAGAAAACCCCATGTTTCAGTCGGCTTATATTAGGGGAATCGGCAATCTGTATGAATTTGATTGTGGAGATTGCTCGGGTTGGCTGTATGCGGTAAATGGTGTGCAACCAAAGGTTGGCTGCTCACAATATATCCTGCAAAACGGAGATCGGATCGAATTCTTTTACAGCTGTAATTGGATGAACGAACCCAAATAAAGAAAACGAAACAGTATGACAATATTTTAGAAAAATATTGTCATACTTTCTTTTTTATGATAAAATGGATCTATAAGGAAAACCATAACAGTAATCTTCGGTGCAAGAAAGCTGTGTACCGTAAAAAGGAGTGATATTATGTTCATGAGACACAAAGTAGAAAAAATTTTAAATATCATCAAGGAAAATGATATTAAAATGGTGGATTTTAAAATGGTGGACATTAACGGTCAGTATCGTCATGTTACCATTCCGGCAAACAATTTTTCAGAGAAAACCATGAAAAACGGGATTGGCTTTGATGCATCCAACTACGGGTATGCAGTGGTTGAAAAAAGCGATATGGTATTTATTCCAGACCCTGATACGGCGGTGATTGACCCCTTCTGCCAGATTCCCACTCTTTCTATGACAGGGAATGCCATGATGATTGATCATCCTAAAAACAGACCTCTGGCACAGTATCCCCGTAACATTGTCCTTGCAGCGGAACAATATATGAAAGATTCAGGAATTGCAGATAAAATGATGATTCTTCCTGAATTTGAGTTTTATCTGTTTGATCAGGTTGGCTGGGAAGTAAAACCCAATGAAATCGGAATGACAATTGATGCAGTTCAAGCTCATTGGAACAGCAACATAGAAGGCTCTGGAAATGTAGTTTCTAAGCAGAAAAACTATCATGTTGCAAAACCTTTTGATGTTTCCTATGAAGCAAGAAGTGAGATGTGTATGCTGATGGAACAGGCAGGCATCAAACTGAATTATCATCATCCCGAGGTTGGGGCGGCAGGTCAGTTTGAAATTGAACCGGAGCTTGGGGAAATGTCAAAAATGGCTGATGCTACCATGATGATTAAATATATCATTCATAATACTGCAAGAAAATACGGACTGTCGGCAACCTTTATGCCAAAGCCGGTTATGGGTGAAGCAGGAAACGGTATGCATGTACACATGCTGCTGTTAAAAGACGGACAGCCTGTGTTCTCTGATGATAAGGGATATGCAAACTTAAGCAAGGAAGCCCACTATTTTATGGGCGGACTGTTAAAACACATTGCATCCCTTTGTGCTCTGACAAACCCCAGTACAAACTCCTTTAAGCGTTTGGTACCCGGTTTTGAGGCACCTGTAACTGTTGGCTATGCAACTTCAAATCGCAGTGCCGTCATTCGGATTCCCGCCTATGCAAAAGAGCCCACTTTACGGCGGTTTGAGCTTCGCAATCCCGATGCTACCTGCAATCCCTATTTCTGCTATGCGGCAATTTTGATGGCAGGTCTGGACGGTATCAAAAATAAAATTGATCCTCACGAAAATGGTTGGGGACCCTATGATATGAATTTGTTCCATTTAAGTGATGAGGAAAAAGCAAAATTAAAGCATTTGCCTACCTCTCTTGATCAGGCTCTGGATGCATTGGAACAAGACCACGATTATCTGACAGCAGGCGGCGTATTCCCTGAAGCTCTGTTAGAAAACTTGATCCGTACAAAAAGAGCAGAATGCAGAGAGCTTGCCGCAATTCCCCATCCTGCAGAATTTGATAAATATTATAATCTGTAAGAGAAAAAGGGTTGTAGAAAATTTTCTACAACCCTTTTTGAATCAACGATAAAAATGCCTGTGCCGGTAAGGACAGAGGATTGTGACGAAGATAGGCACAGCCAATATGTCTGGAAGGAAGGGAGGGAGTCAGGTTCATTTTTTTTATCATCCCTTTTTCCAGGCTGTCCTTGGAAAATTCCTCTACCACACAGGACACCCCAAGATGAATAGAGGCAAACTGTATGAGCAGCTCGTGTGCCGCAATTTCAATTTTCGGGTTCAGAGAAATGTGATGCTCCTGAAATTTTTCATCCAGAAAATGACGGGAGGTTGAATTTTTTTCCAGCAAAATAAGGGGTTCTTGTGCCATTTCTTCCCAAGTATAGCTTGACTTTTCTGCATGCTCGGGACCGCACACAAAAATATCGTGAATTTCAAGGCACGGCTCAATACAAAGCTCCTCATCTTCTACGGGAAGATTGACAAAGGCAAGCTCTGCTTTTCCTTCTTTCACACATTGGAGCATGTGATAAGAATAAGAATTTGCCATTTCAATATGAATGCCGGGATAAGTGGCATGAAACTGTTCCAGATAAGGAAGCAGAAAATGCCCCGTAATGGTATCTCCTGCGGCAATCATCAAAGAACCGCTGTCCAGATGGTGCAGTCTTGCCAGCAAAGTTTCCCCCTGTTCAATTGCCTGCATGGCACTTTCCACTTTTTGAAATAAGAGCAAGCCTTCTTTTGTTAAAGTGACGCCCCGCCGTGACCGTACAAAAAGGGTGGTGTTTAAATCCTGCTCCAGCTGACGGATGCATTGAGAGATGGCTGACTGGGAAATATATAAATGATGTGCAGCGGTGGAAAAGGAAGAAAAACGAGCTGTTTCATAAAAAATCCGATAATAGTCAAGCTTTGTTTTCATTATAAGTACTCCTTATCACTATTGTAAGTTTTATCTGCTTTACTAATGACTATAATTATATTATAATAAGAGATGTAAGAAAAGTCAAGAACCGGAAGGAGATTTTTTTATGGAAAGAAGAACAGGTACCGTTTCCCGAGGAATTCGTTGCCCGATTATCCGTGAAGGAGACGATATTGCAAATATTGTTGTAAACAGCGTGGTAGAAGCATCAGAAGCAGAGGAGTTTGCACTCCGCGACCGTGATGTAGTTGCCATTACAGAATCTGTTGTTGCCCGTGCACAGGGAAATTATGCATCTGTGGATGCCATTGCAGCAGATGTAAAAGAAAAGCTGGGCGGCGAAACTGTTGGTGTTATTTTCCCTATTCTGAGCCGTAACCGTTTTGCAATTTGCCTCAAAGGGATTGCCAAGGGTGCAAAAAAGATTGTGCTCATGTTAAATTACCCCAGCGACGAAGTGGGTAACGCACTGGTTTCTTTGGATCAACTGGACGAAGCGGGCATCAATCCATATACCGATGTATTAAGTGAAGAAAAATACAGAGAGCTGTTCGGCGAAAATCTTCATCCCTTTACCGGTGTGGATTATGTAACCTATTACGGGGATTTGATTCGTTCCTGCGGTGCAGAGGCAGAAATTGTGTTGGCAAATGATCCCCGTGTCATTTTACAATATACAGACAGTGTATTAAACTGTGATATTCATACCCGTGCACGGACCAAGCGTATTTTAAAAGCAGCAGGAGCAAAGCGTGTGTTCGGTTTGGATGAAATTTTGAACCATTCTGTAAACGGCAGCGGATTTAACGAAAAATACGGATTGCTGGGTTCCAACAAATCCACAGAGGATATGGTCAAGCTGTTCCCTCAGGATTGTTTTGATTTGGTGAATGACATTCAGGAAAAACTCCTTGCCCGTACAGGAAAACACATTGAGGTTATGGTGTACGGTGACGGTGCATTCAAAGACCCCGTGGGCAAAATCTGGGAATTGGCTGACCCCATTGTATCCCCTGCGTTTACTGCAGGTTTGGAAGGAACTCCCAACGAGTTGAAGCTGAAATATCTGGCAGATAATGATTTTGCTGACTTAAAGGGAGAGGAATTGAAAAAAGCCATTGAAAGTGCCATCCGCAAAAAGGATGATGATTTGGTAGGAAATATGGCATCACAGGGAACCACTCCCCGCCGCCTGACCGACCTCATCGGTTCTCTTTGTGACTTGACCAGCGGCTCCGGTGATAAGGGAACGCCCGTTGTTCTGGTGCAGGGTTATTTTGATAATTTAACCGACTAATTAATTGAGTTAAAAATGACAATTTCCCCATGGAGGTTGTCATTTTTGTTTGACACGAAATCCATGGAACAGGAGAATTGCTATGAGCAGAGTGTTAATCATTTCCCCCTTGTCGCCAAAACCTTATTTGGAATTGTTGAAAAGCCGGGGTTGTCATCTGATTTTTACAAAAGAACAAAAGGAATTGCCCCTTCCTGAACGGTATCATGCGGATTTGCAAGTGTTTGCACCGGATGAACACACTTTGGTAGTGACTCCTTCATTGTATGAGTATTATAAAGAATGTCTGAAAGATACAGGCATTACGGTTCTTTCAGGGAAAGCAGAGTCGGACGGGCACTACCCTTCCCGAATTGCATATAATGTAGCGAGGGTGGGAAACACCGCCTTTTGCTTGGAAAAGGCACTTGATGAGAGGATCAGAGAGGAGCTTGAAAAAAGAAACATTTCTGTTTGCAATGTGCCTCAAGGGTATGCTGCTTGTTCGGTGACGAGTGTCTGTGACACGGCTTTGGTTACCTCTGATGTTTTCATTGCAAAAAAGGCAGAGGAAAAAGGGCTTGATTGCCTTTATTTTTCACCGGAACATATTTTATTGCCCGGATTTGACCATGGTTTCATTGGTGGCAGTGTGACAAAGATCCGTCCCGGCTTGTTTGCCGTTTGCGGATCGGAGCTACCTAATTCTTTCCTTGCATTTTTTGAAAAGCATAAGGCAACCCTACTAAAAGTAACGGGACAATTATTTGATTTTGGAGGGAGTATTTCCCTGGAAGGGAAGTGACGGATTGGTCGTATCCATCGGAATTCCGCCCATAGAGGCGGGAGAATGGAGCTTACCGTCTGCAAGGCTGTATCGGAAAGGAAATTTACAGTTTGCAGATGTTACGATACAGGAATCGGAACGGGAACAGTTGTGTCAGACTCTTGCTGACATGATTATCACCGCTTACCAGCCTCTTTTATTAAAAGAGCTGGTAAAAAAAAGATATTATTATTTTACAGGGGCAGAGCAGAAAGAAATTTATTTAATTGCAAAAAGTTATCAGAAAAAAATTCCCTGGCGTAATCTGCTGGCAAAAGGGTTAAACGGATATTTAGAGAAAAACAGAGTGATTCTTCTGGACGGATTTGTTCGGTTCCGCATGGAGGAATACCGCCAAGAACTGGAGCAAACGGTAGATAGAGCAGCAGAGGATTATTTGGTGGATCGGGAGTACAAGGAATTTATCGGGATGCTCACCTGTCTTGCAGAAATTCAACCTTGTTTGGTTGAGCAGGCAAATGTAAAAAAAACGGAATCGGGAGAGTATGGTGTGTTTGACGAACAATTTAGGCCCGTGTTATCGGAAGAAACAAAAAACACATTTGGTTCCCTGACCCGAGAGGATAAGTTGCTCAGCCGTTTGATTACCCTTTCTCCCCATGAGATTATTATTCATCGGAAGCAGGAGATTGAAAACAAGGAGCTTATTAATACAATTTTAAATGTCTTTGGCGAAAAGGTAACATTTTGTGAAGGTTGTTCCTTTTGTCGATAAATAAAGTGGGTGGCGCAAAATGCTTGCGACAGCCGTTTTTAATGCAGTCGGATTTGTTGTGCATTGGTCCGTTTGAGCAGAGTCATTGCAAGAAGTTTGTCCTCTCGTTTGACCGAAAGGGTTAAACGGCTGGCATTTTCCGGAACAGGGCGGAAAAAGGGTACGGGCAAACCGGGATTGGCATTGAAATTGCTTTCGGTGTTTGGTTCTCGCTGTAAATTGGTGACCAAAAAACTCCCCGGAACAGGTAAGGCAATCTCTTTGTTAGAAGAAATAAAAAGATTGGAAAAACCGGATTGCTCCAGTAAATTTACCGCCCGCTCCAAATCCTGTTCCTGATGAAACAATCCGCTGATAATTGCCATCAAAATCACCTCATTGTTAGGATTTCCTGACACAAAAAAATTAGCCAGCCAATCTTATCCTGTTTTTGCGGGATTTTCGAATAAAAACAGGAAACCTACAAAAAATATATTTTACATCACAGGGATTTTGTGACATTTTTATCTTGACTTTGGATAACAATTGTGATATATTTA
>JAZNYR010000247.1:0-3861 GCA_045594525.1 Clostridia bacterium
GAACGACTTTTCTTTCGGATCTCACCGTAGCCATTCTGAAATTCTGGCAAAAGCTTTGTCTTGTATTCACAAGCTCAGCGAACAGGAATTGATGACCATTATGGAAGGTTTTCTGGGTGGTTCTGCACTGCGTGCAACTGAAAAGCTGGGACCGGTTAGTGATGTAAAAGAACTGGCAATCCGGTTTATTCTGTACGGAACCCTGTCTGAAATTTTTGCTCGTGAAACAGGCTTCCATAAGGGAATGGGCGGTTCTATGCATGCCTTCTTCCTCCCTTTTGGTATTTATCCCAACAACGCAATCGTTGGTGGTTCTGCTGCGATTGCTACCGGTGCGGCTTTGTTTAAGAAGGTCAACGGCAAACAGGGAATTGTTGTTTGTAACTCCGGTGACGGATCTATGGCTCGCGGTCCTGTTTGGGAGGCAATGAACTTTGCCGCTATGGATCAGTTCCATACTCTGTGGGAAAGCCACAACGGCGGAATGCCAATTCTTTACAATGTATTCAATAACTCCTACGGTATGGGTGACCAGACCAGAGGGGAAACCATGGGTTATGATATGCTGGCGCGTATCGGCTCCGGTATCAGTCCCACCCAGTTCCATGCAGAAAGAATTGACGGATTCAATCCTCTGGCAGTGATCGACGCTATGGAACGGAAACTTGAAATTCTTCGTGCAGGAGAAGGTCCGGTTCTGTTGGATACTCTTACATATCGTTTCTCCGGTCACTCTACTTCTGACCAGAATGCATATCGTACCAAGGAAGAAATCGATGCATGGCGTGAAGTGGATCCCATCATCACCTACAGAAAGGGATTGGTGGATGCTGATGTTGTTGCTGATTCCAAGCTGGAAGAAATTTTAGCAGACACAGCAGAACGGATGACCATGATTTGTAAAGCTGCTTCCGACCCTGCGATTAGTCCTTATGTAGATTTTAAAGCAGACCCGGCAGTAGTAGAACGGTTGATGTTCTCCAACGAAAAAGTTGAAAAAATGGATGACCGTGAACCTGAGGTAAATATGCCTTTGGCAGAAGTACCTGCATACAAGAAAATCAAAGAAAAGAAGCGTTGCCCCGTTGTTGACGGAAAGCCCGTTTCCAAAATGAAGCTGTTTAATCTGCGTGACGCTTTGTCCGAAGTTATTTATGATCGTTTCTACGAAGATCCTACCCTGATTGCATACGGGGAAGATTGCCGTGACTGGGGTGGAGCTTTCGCAGTATATCGTGGTATGATGGATGCCCTGCCTCATTGCAGATTGTTCAACTCTCCTATCGCAGAAGCTGCTATCGTAGGAACAGCAGTTGGTTACGCAGTATCCGGCGGTCGTGCGTTGGTTGAACTCATGTATGCTGACTTTATCGGTTGTGCAGGGGATGAAATCTTCAATCAGATGTCCAAATGGCAGGCAATGTCTGCAGGAATCTTGAAAATGCCTCTGGTACTTCGCGTATCTGTTGGTTCTAAATACGGTGCACAGCACAGTCAGGACTGGACCGCACTTTGTGCACATATTCCGCGCCTGAAAGTTTGCTTCCCCGCAACTCCTTGGGAAGCCAAAGGGTTGATGGAAGCAGCTCTTAAGGGAACAGACCCTGTTGTATTCTTTGAAAGTCAAAGAATTTATGATATTGGAGAACAGTTCCACGAGGGCGGTGTTCCCGAAGAACGGTATGAAATCGAATTTGGTGATGTGAACAAGGTTCGTGACGGTAAGGATGTTACCATTCTGACCATTGGTGCAGCTTTGTACCGTGCGGTTGATGCAGCCAAACAGTTAAGTGAAAAATACGGTATGGAAGCAGATGTGATCAACCTCCATTCTCTGGTTCCCCTGGATTATACCAAGATTGTGGAATCTGTGAAAAAGACAGGTCGTGTGGTATTGGTATCCGATGCTTGTGCCCGTGGTTCTTTCTTGAACGATGTGGCTCAGAACATTACCAACCTGTGCTTTGATGACCTGGATGCACCTCCTGCTGTTGTTGGTGCACGGAACTGGATCACACCTCCCTATGAATTTGACGAATTCTTCTTCCCTCAGGCAGACTGGATTCTGGATACAATCCATGAAAAGATTGTTCCGTTGCCCGGTTATACAGTAGCAAACGGCTGTACAGAAGCTGAAGCTCTTCGTCGTGCAAAAGAAGGAGTTTAATAAGAAACAATGAAGATTAAAATTACAAGAACCGCCAATGCGGGTGTGTTGCTCGAAATGGACGGGAAAAGAATTTTATTCGACGGAGTTTGCCCGCAGGTGTCCCCTTATTTGGGGACACCTGCTAACATTCGGCAGGATTTATCCGCCCATGTTCCGGATGTTTGTGCTTATACCCATAAGCACGACGACCACTACGATTCCGACTATTATGAGGAGTGTTATGAAGGTCCTCTTTTCGGAACGGAAGAAATGTTGGCGGAGATAGGGAACGGGCTTGCGTTGCAGTCGGTAAAAACCCGCCATATCGGGAAGACAGAGGAGCCTCATGTAAGCTTCGTTCTGACGGGAAGCAGCTGTGTGTGGTTTATGGGGGATGCATCTCCCAATGTTTTAAAGGGAATGAAACACCTTCCCGCGCCTGATATTTTGATTGTTCCCTATGCCTATGCTCTGACTCCCCCTGCCTGGCGTGACACAAAGGCAACGGGTGCGAAAAAAATCATTCTTCTTCACTTGCCCGACCCGAAAAACGATCCTTACAGTCTTTGGGACGGGGTGAGGGAGATCACCCAAAGCGAACCCTGCCTTTTGATTCCTGAAATCGGGCAAACTATTACAAATGATTAAAAAAGGTGCTTTGCTGTTATGACAGTAAGGCGCCTTTTGTTTTTTCAGGAAAAAATACTTGACAAGCTTTGGAAAATGAGGTATAATGTTATAGTGCCCTACATTTGGGCAATTCCTTGCTCCGTGCAAAGGGTACGGGGCCAAAGTCCAGAAGGAGGTGAAAAGAATGGTTGAAATCATTAACAAGTATGAAACTGTATTTGTGTTGAATCCTACTTTGAGTGAGGAAGACACAGAAGCACTTGTTGAGAAGTTCAAATCATTAATCGAAGCAAACGGTACCATCGAGGAAGTTGATGTATGGGGTAAAAGAAGACTTGCTTATGAGATTGACGATTTGAATGAGGGTTACTATGTGTTGATTAATTTCACTGCAAAACCCGAATTCCCCGCAGAGCTCGAAAGAATTTACAGAATTACCGACGGCGTTATGAGAAGCTTCGTAATCAAGAAATAATTCTTGGGAAAGGGGAGTTTTGTATGAACAAAGTAATGTTGATGGGAAGACTGACCCGTGACCCGGAAATCCGTTACAGTGCAAGTCAGGTTGCTGTAACCCGATTTTCTCTCGCGGTAAACAGACGATTCGTCAAACAGGGAGAGGAACGGCAGGCAGATTTCTTTAACTGCGTTTCTTTTCGTTCTACTGCTGAATTTGTCAGCAAATATTTTGTCAAAGGCCAGCAGATGGCTGTAGTGGGCAGTTTGCAGTCACGCAGATATGACGATGAAACAGGAAAGAGTCGTACTGTGATTGAAGTTGTTGCGGAAGAAGTGTATTTTGCAGACAGTAAAAGAGACCGTGAAGGTGCTTCTCAAGGAAATTCCTTCGGGAATGACGCCTTTACAGCTCCCGTTGCACCTGCTCAAACACCTGATTTCAGTGATGATGACGGCTTTATGCCCGTAGATGATGACCAACTACCGTTTTAATCAACGAAACAGTAATCTTGGAAAGGAGTAATAACCATGTCTGAAAGAGAACAAAGACCTCGCGTTCGCAAGCCTAAGAAGAAGGTTTGTGCGTTCTGCGTAGATAAAGTAGATGCTATCGATTACAAAGA
>JAZNYR010000248.1:0-3419 GCA_045594525.1 Clostridia bacterium
AAAAAAATTAGCCAGCCAATCTTATCCTGTTTTTGCGGGATTTTCGAATAAAAACAGGAAACCTACAAAAAATATATTTTACATCACAGGGATTTTGTGACATTTTTATCTTGACTTTGGATAACAATTGTGATATATTTAACATAATGATGTTTTATTAGAAAGGTTGGTTATGATGAGTACATTAAAAGGTGCATGTATTATCGGTCAGTCCGGCGGTCCTACCTCCGTTATCAACGCAAGTGCGTACGGTGCAATCAAGGCTGCATTGGATTGCGAAGATATTACAAAGGTTTACGGAGCATTGAACGGAATCCGCGGTGTTCTGGACGATAATCTGATTGATATGGGAGCAGAAGATCCTGAAGAGCTGGCTCTGATGAAGTACACTCCTTCTTCCGCTCTGGGTTCCTGTCGTTATAAGCTGAAGGATGCAGCTGTTGACGATACCGATTACAAGAGAATCCTGGAAATCTTCAAAAAATATGATGTTCGCTATTTCTTCTATAATGGCGGAAACGATTCCATGGATACCTGTAACAAAATTTCCAAGTTTATGCTGGAAAACGGTTATGAATGCCGTGTTATGGGCATTCCCAAGACCATTGATAACGACTTAACCGGAACAGACCATTGCCCCGGTTTTGCATCTGCTGCAAAATACATTGCTACTTCCGTTATGGAAATTTATCATGATGCAAGAGTATATGATACCGGCATGATCACCATCATCGAAGCAATGGGAAGAAACGCAGGCTGGTTGACCGCATCTGCTGCTTTGGCTAACATCGGCGGAAACGGCCCTGACCTGATTTATCTGCCCGAAGTTCCCTTTGATATGGATACATTCTTGGCAAGTGTTCAGAAAATTTATGACAAGCAGAAGAAATGTATTGTTGTTGTTTCTGAAGGAATTAAAGACAAAGACGGCACTTATATTTCCGAATACGGTGCAGACCTGGCACAGACCAAGGATAGCTTTGGCCATGCACAGCTGGGCGGTTTGGCTGCATACCTGGCAAATGTTGTAAAAGAAAAGACAGGCGCCAAGGTTCGCGGAATTGAATTGTCTCTGCTCCAAAGATGTGCAGCTCACTGTGCATCCCAGACAGATATTGACGAATCCTTCTCTGCTGGACAGGCTGCTGTTACCAATGCAGTAAACGGTGTAACCGATAAAATGGTTGGCTTTGAAAGAACTTATGAAAACGGCAAGTATGTATGTAACATCAAGCTGTTTGATTTGAGCATCGTTGCAAATACCGAAAAGAAGGTTCCCTTGGAATGGCTGAACGAAACCAAGGATGGTCTGACTCAGGACTTCATCGACTATGCTCTGCCTCTGATTCAGGGCGAAACCAAGCTGACCAAAGAAAACAGCTTACCTCGTTTTGTTCACTTGAAGAAGGTAAAGGCTCAATAAAGAAACTTTATCAAGTAATAGAAAACCGTCAGGAAAGAACAAATTTTCCTGACGGTTGTTTTTATATATTAAATTTTTTAATTGTATTAATATTATCTCTTAACATTTCAAGCTGTTTGGGATTCATACCGCGAATGTCGTCCAGAATCATTTTTAAAGTGCTTTCATCAGAACTGTCATCATAATCGGCAATCAAAGCATCTACCGAAATATGCAAAGCTCTTGTGATTGCAATTATTGTATCAAAATTAGAACGATGATACCCTGCTTCAATTCTTGACAAATGTTTTTGATTGGTTCCAATTATTTCTGCCAGCTCCGCTTGGGTTAGCTTGTTTTCCAATCGGTAAAATTGTATTCGACTACCAATTTTTTTAAAATCCAATTCTGTATTCATATTGTTTCCTCATTATATAAAATAAAATTTATACTTATACTAATATTATACTTAATATACTTTTTGATTAAAACTTGACAAAAAGTGTAAAATTTCAAATTATATTCAATATAATAAATAAATTTTCTTTATTTTATAC
This sequence comes from Clostridia bacterium, assembly GCA_045594525.1. Classification (GTDB taxonomy): domain Bacteria; phylum Bacillota; class Clostridia; order HGM11514; family HGM11514; genus SIG438. The sequence goes on from JAZNYR010000248.1 coordinate 1,960, forward strand.
ATTAAATGTGGTATAATAATAGTAAAATATCCAATAGATTGAGTAAAAAGGAGTTTCAAATGAGAAAACTAATACCAATTGTGTTATTATTTTTGTTGTTTTGGCAGACAGGTTGCGGAGAGCAAGAGCAGTTACCAAAGAAATCCGCGGTGTACAATACAGTTCCCGTGATGCAGACAGTGACGCCCTCTCCTTCTTATATCGGTAATAAAAACACTTATAAATTTCACGATTCTTCCTGTTATTCTCTGCCAATGGAAAAAAACCGCGTTTATTTTTCATCCAAAGAGGAGGCGTTGAAACGAAATTTTACACCATGTATGAATTGTAATCCCTGATTTTTAAAAGGAATTTTAAAAAATTTGCATTTAACTCTTTACAAAGGGAAAATTTTGTGGTAAAATAATGTTATCCCTTTGCTCGGATTGCGGATGAATCCCCTGAATAGGCGGGGAATACTCCAAGCCGTATTCTGTGCTGTAGGGCAAAATTTATGAATGGAGGAAATGTATCATGATGAAAGATGTAAAGCAAGCAATTATCGATGAGTACAAAACTCACGAGGGCGACACCGGTTCTCCCGAAGTTCAGGTTGCTCTGCTGACTCAGCGGATTAACCATCTGAACGAACATCTGAAGACTCACAAGAAGGATCACCATTCCAGACGCGGTCTTTTGAAGATGGTTGGTCAGAGACGCGGTTTGCTGGACTATCTGATGAGCAAGGATATCGAAAGATATCGTTCTCTGATTGCCAGACTGAACCTGAGAAAGTAGTCATTGAGAAGGCGGTGCAGAGGGGAAGTGATTTTCTTCCCCGGCCGCCTTTTTGTTCTATTTTCCGAACGCTTTACTTGCGGAATTTTTATTGGACATTTAGCAGTTAGATGACGGTTTTTTAAATCAATCCGATTTCCGGGGGGTTGTTAAGGGGGCGAGCCCCCTGAAGAAAAAATTCATGCCCGCAGACGGGCGTGTACCGACAAGGGCATTCCTTGCAGATTCGGGAGTGTTTGGCACTTGTGCCATGCGCGAGACGCGAGTGAACGAATCTGAAAACTATTTGAAAACATGGTTTTCAAATAAAGAAAAAATCGTGATTTAAGTGCTAAAGACCAATAAGGTTCCTGAAAATTTATTTTTAAGGAGGCTATTTTTAGCATGAAACAAGTATTTTCAACCACTCTGGCGGGCAGACCGCTGGTAGTGGAAACAGGCGAAATGGCGCAGCTGGCAAACGGCTCTGCCCTGGTGCGGTACGGCGATACAGTTGTATTGTCCACAGCTACCGCATCCAAATCTCCCAGAGAAGGAATTGACTTCTTCCCTCTGAGTGTGGACTATGAAGAAAAGCTGTACGCAGTTGGTAAAATCCCCGGCAGCTTCCAGAAAAGAGAAGGAAAACCTTCCGAAAAGGCAATCCTGACTTCCCGTGTGATTGACCGTCCCATCCGTCCTCT
>JAZNYR010000249.1:0-2697 GCA_045594525.1 Clostridia bacterium
AGGATATTACCCAGCTCATGCGGGATTATATTGAATTATACGGTGATTCCGAGCTGTCAAAGAGTTCAGAAGAACGGAAAAAAGCACTGGTTGCTTTTGGGTTGGAAAAGAATATCGCAGGCATCCAAAAAACCATGGAACAATTTGGTGTCAATTACGATGTTTGGTTCCGTGAAAGTGAGCTTTATAAAAGCGGAGAAGTGAAGGATACCATTGCCCAGCTTGCCGCTACCGGTAAAGCCTATGAGCAGGAGGGTGCTACTTGGTTTGGTGCTACCGCATTTGGTGCAGAAAAGGATGAAGTGTTGGTTCGCTCCAACGGAATCCCTACTTATTTCGCAGCTGACATCGCTTATCATCAAAACAAGTTCAAAACCCGTGGATTTGATACCGTCATTGATGTTTGGGGTGCAGACCACCACGGCCATACCGCCCGTATGAAGGGGGCTATGGATATTTTGGGCATCAATCCTGACAGATTGCAGTTTGTTTTGATGCAGCTGGTTCGCCTGATGCGGGACGGAGAAGTATATAAGGTATCCAAAAGAACAGGAAAGGCAATTACCTTAAACGAATTGTTAGAGGATATCGGAAGCGATGCGGCACGGTTTTTCTTCAATCTGCGGCAACCCTCCAGTCACTTCGATTTTGACCTGGATTTGGCGGTTTCTCAGACCAACGAAAACCCTGTTTATTATGTGCAGTATGCCTATGCACGCTGCTGCAGCATTTTACGGATGCTGGAGGCAGAAAATGTGTTTGTGCCTGAATTTAAAGATGTGGATTGCTCCTTGATGAATACACCTCAGGAAATGGCTTTATTGGAACGACTTTCTGCATTCCCACAGGAAATTACCGATGCGGCTGACCAGTATGAGCCGTCCAAAATCACCCGTTATACGGTGGAATTGGCATCTGCGTTCCATTCCTTCTATAACGCAAATCGGGTAAAAGGGGAAGAAGCGGCGTTAATGAACGCAAGATTGCTGTTAATTGATTGTGTAAAAACCACCCTTGCCAACGCATTGGGTGTTTTGGGAGTATCCGCACCGGAACGGATGTAATTTTGAATTGTTTTGACAGGAGGCGAATGAAGAATGAAAAAAAGAGTATTCAGTCTTTTGCTTTGTATTGTATTGGTGTTCTCTTTCTCTGTGTCCGCTTTTGCAAAGGAAGAAGTAAGCGATGCGGAATATCAGAAGCAAATCGAACAAAATGCAGAAAACATGGGAATCAGCGTGGAAGAATACACCCGGCTTTTGCAGGATACTATGTTTAAGTACTACAAAAGCTATATGGCAGATATTTCTGAAAACTATAAGTTTGGAATTTCCATGGAGGAGCTCTATGAATTGACAATCAAAGGTTTGATTGGGGTTGACCGCGGTCGGCTGGAGCTGGCATTTGCCTCCGTGTTTGAGGGGTTGGATGTAAACAGTCAGTATTTTGATAGAAATGCTTATGCAAGCTTTACCCAGAATCTTGATGACAGTATGTATGGTGTAGGAATTGTCGTCACAAATCTGGAGGACAGAATTGTTGTTACAGATTTCCCCATTGAAAATTCTCCTGCAGAGCTGGCAGGGGTTTGTGTGGGAGACGAATTGATTTCGGTTGACGGACGAAATGTAAAGGGAATGAATGTCAACGAAATAGCTCCTTTCATTCGGGGAGCACTGGGAACCACGGTTGTCTTGGAATTTTTGCGTGGAGAAGAAACCTATTCTGTTACCCTGATTCGTGTGGAAATTAAACAAAATGCTGTTTCTTACGAATTTTTAGACGGAAATATTCTTCATCTGGAACTGTCTACCTTTAATCAGGGTTGTGCAGAGGAAGTGAAAAAGGTACTGGAGGAAGCGGATTCCAAAAATGTGAAAAAAGTGATTTTGGATTTGCGGAACAATTCCGGTGGACTTGGCTCTGAAGCCTTTGCCATTGCATCCTTGTTTTTGCCTAAAAATATGACCATTGCAACAATGGAATACAAGAACGAAAGTAGAAATACCGTCTACAAATCTACTGCAAAATTCAAAGAAAAGAAATATGAAACGGTTGTTCTGATCAACGAATACAGCGCATCTGCTTCCGAACTTTTGGCAGCTGCCTTTCAGGACAATGAAATGGGCGTTCTGATTGGAACAAATTCTTATGGAAAGGGAACCGGTCAGCAGGTGTATTCAGTAGGTACTTTCGACAGCGGTTATAAGCTGACGGTTTGTCAGTACCGTACACCGGACGGAACCCTGCTTCCTGCAGTTGGATTGCTTCCGGATATAAAAGTGGAAAACCCTCTTGTGTATGTGAATAAAAACAAGGACATTCCGCAGATGACCATGGAACGGAAGTTATATCTGGGTGACAGCGGGGAAGATGTAAAGGCTTGCCAAATTCGTCTTGCAATGCTTGGCTATTGGTTGGGAAATCAGAATGGTGAGTTTGACCTGAGAATGGCTGATGCCGTGAGTAAATTCCAAGAGGATAACGGGCTTTTCCCTTGCGGAGATCTGGATAAATCTACCCAGGCAAAATTATATGTAACATCGGCACCGTTGCAGGCCGTACAGGATGACCAGCTCCGTGCCGCCATTCATTATTTTTCCGAATGATATTGTTCGGTGCTTTTTCCAAAAATCAATTCATCCAAATCGCCTTGCTCCTTTGGAGCAGGGCGTTTTTGTTCTTCTTTTTTCTTTT
>JAZNYR010000250.1:0-5299 GCA_045594525.1 Clostridia bacterium
GTCTTACTACTTTTTTTGCATAAAAAAATCTATGATAATACTATATCATAAAATCAGGAAAAAAGACATACCTTTTTTACACAAAAATCAAAAAAATATTTTAGTAACTTTGCATAAAGAAAGCAACTGGATGTGCAAACATCTGCTCATATCAGGGGTGTTTGTGGCTATGTTGCACAATTTACCAGTTTTTGACAGTTATATTTCCCTCGTCAGGAAACAATTTTTCAAAGATTCCAATTCTTGGTCTGTCAGTTCCCGCACCTCTCCCAAAGCAAGAGCTTGGTCCAGTACAAGAGGACCGATTTCCAGCCGTTTTAAGTAGGTGACTTTGCATCCGATTGCTTCAAACATCCGCTTGACCTGATGAAATTTTCCTTCATAGATAATCAGTTCAATTTCTCCCTCCGAGAGAAGAAAAAGCTCTGCTGGCATGGTAACATATCCGTCTTCCAAAGTGACCCCTTTGGAAAACAATTCTTTGTGCTGTTGGGTGACAGTGCCTTCTATTTTTGCGTAGTACCGTTTGGGAACATGATGTTTAGGGGAGATGATACGGTGAGCCAGGTCGCCGTCGTTGGACAGTAAAACAAACCCTTCCGTATCTTTATCCAGTCTTCCTACCGGATAAGGGGCAAAATGTTGATATTCCTCCGGCAACAAATCGCACACGGTGGAACACACATTGTCCTCTGTGGCACAAATCACACCTGCAGGCTTATTCATCATCAGATAAATAAAAGTGCGAATCTGCAAGGGGGTTCCGTCTAACGCTAGCATCGTTTCTTCCGGGTCGAATTTTGCCCCGGGGTCGGTAATGATTTTCCCGTCTGCGGTCACATGCTTGCCGCGGATAAGTTTTTTTGCTTCCGAACGGGTTGCAAGCCCTGTATTGGCGATTAAATTATCCAGTCTTTTTTTCACAAATATTCCTCGCAATGTTTTTCTTTTATTATATCATGCTTTCCTTTGGATTGCAAGTAAAAAGGAACTGTAACAAACTACAGCTCCCAATTTTATAAAGTATTTTCTTTGCCTTGTGTGGTGTGCACATTTTGCTACACCCTTTCTACTTTTCCACAATTCTTGCTGCCACAACCGTCATATCGTCCCATGCAATATTGCCTTTTTGATGTTTTGCGGAATCCAACAGGGCGGCGGCAAGCTGACGGGGCGAGTTGTGTCGGGACAGTCGGTTGATTTCGCTCATGAGAAATTTTTCATCCGAATAAGCGTCTGCCACGCCGTCACTGAGCATAATGAGTAAATCTCCGTCCTGTAATTGTTCTGATTTCAGTTCCATATCCGCTTCATCCAAAATCCCGGCAGGCAGGGATTGAGATTCAATCCGTTTTACCAGGTTCTGCCGTTTGATATAAGTGGCACAGGCACCGCTTTTGATAAAATCTGCCCGTGGGTTGGATAGGTCAATCAGCATCAAATCTATGGTGGCAAAGCCTTCTTCATCCGGTTGCTGCCCTAAAACGGAATTTGCTAGTCGGACAGCAGAGGTGGGGGTAAAGCCTGCGTAAAGCAGTCTGCAAATCAAGCGAACCGTTTCAGAACTTTGTACATGAGCAGTTTCCCCGCTGCCTTTGCCGTCACTTAAAATCAGAAGTTGGTTTCCGTCAGGGAGAGTAAGAGCGGCTACCGTGTCTCCCGAAAGGGATTGTCCTGCCCGTGGTGTGGAGGAAACGGCGTGCATCAGCCGATAGGGAGTTGATTCACAAAAGCCTAAGACACATTGCCCTAATTTGCAGTCCCCTTCCGTTTTTTCCATGGGACATTCCAAAATCTGACTGAGAACAGAGGTAATTTCCTTGCATCCCTTGGTCATCTGGCAACTGTCCACCTGAAGGTGTACCTCAAACCGTCCTCCTGCATTTTTTGTCACTTCCACATTTTTGGGAGAAAATCCCAGTTGGTCAAGAGAGCATGCAAGGTTAAAAGCAAGCTCCTCTTGAAAAGTTACATTTTGATTTAATTGCTCCGCAAGCTTATCTACAACAGAAGAAACATCCTCCAACTGACGGATGGTAAAAGCGGTGGCACGATCCAGCCGACCTTGCCAGAACAATTCATTTTTATACAGCTCGTACAGATTATTTACTTCATATATATATCTGGAAAGGTTGTTGCACCGTTTTTGAAAATAAACGGGAACATCCTCTTCGCAAACGGTTCCCTTTTGTTCGATGACTGCAAAACAATGGCAAATTAACCGTTCCATTTCGCTGTTTTTCTCCCGATCCCAGCAAAGGGCCTTTAATTTACAGCCGTTACAGACCCGCTCCTCTATTTTTAACAACAAAAGAGACGGGTCAGTTTTAATACTCGGCTGGCCTGCAAGGGAGAATACGGAAGAGGAAAGCTGCAGGAAAGCAAAAGAAATACTTTTTAATTGCTGGCAAAGGGATTTTTTAATTCGTTCTTCATTTTCCGACTGGCGGGGATAAAGATGATAAATTCCCATTGCCTGAATCCATTTGTTTGGAATAAGGAAAAAAATCAGACAAGCAACAGGAAAATCCAAAGGTGCGACAGAGAGAAGAGATAATTCTCCTGTGGTTAACGAGGTAAGAAGGCCCGATAATAATGCACCGCCGCAAATGCCCGTTTTTCCTAAAGAACGAACCATTCCTCCCAGTAAGCCTGCTAACGCGAACATCCCCATTCTGGAGAATAATGCAGGACTTTCCGTACTGATTAAAAAGGCGGAAATCAGTCCTGCGGTTACGGCATTTTCCAAACGGTCAGATCGGGCAAATAGTAAAGTGAGCAGAATACAAAGGGTATCATTGGCACTGAAAAGCTCGGTGGAAATAACGGGAAGACCTCTGACAGCAGCACATAGTAAGACAAGCAGTGCTACCGAATCCTTCGGTCGAAGATACCGCCTGGAACGGGTTTTTAAAATGGGTAGAGCATCCCGAAAGAATGCTACGCATAAAAATCCACCGACTGTGCAAAGTACAAGGGTAAGAATATCATACGGAATTCCGCCCTTTCGGATTAAAAAATACACTTCGGAAATTGCGGTTACGGCAGATACCATGATTCCCGTAAAAAAAGAGTTCCGAAAAAACAAATCTTCGTCCACCCATAAAAATAATGCTAATAAACAGAGAGCAATGGGGTATCTTGGGTGGAAGGAAAGGGTAAAATAACCGCAAAGAGATGAGAGAAAACAAAACCATCGCCCTTTTTTTGATTTTGCACCAATGGCGGTCAAAGCCAAACCGGCAGGTAAGGGTTGTCCGAACAGCGTTGCACGGGAGACAAGAAAGCAGAGAAGAACTTCGGGTAAAAACGGGGGTACCTTTTTTGTTAATTTGACAGTATTTTGTTTTTTAAGTGTTGTAATTTGCATGGTAACTTCCTTCTTTTTATTTTATTATCTTTATTATAATAAAAATCATTCGCTGTTTTTGCTGTTTTTTGGGAGTAGGATACCCAAAATTATGACAAAAAACAGGGAGAAGTCATTCTTTTTGGACAAAAAATGAAGACAAAGTATGCGAAAAATAGAAAATGAGACGGAAAAACCTCCTTTTTTTTATTAAAATTTATGAAAAAAGTGGAAAAAATATAAGAAAACCCCTTTATTTTTTAGATAGTTTATGCTATAATAGAGGTGAAGACAAACATACACATTAACAGGATGTGAGGCTGAAGTATGAAAAACAAAATAGTAACAAAACAATTGGAAGTATTTCATCAGGGAAATTCATCGGAAGCCTATCGGTTTATGGGCTGTCATAAAGCAAAGAAAGGATTTGTGTTTCGTGTCTGGGCACCCAATGCAAAGTCTGTTCGGGTAGTGGGGCGATTTAATGATTGGGATAAGACTTGTTCGCCCATGGAACAGATCGGGTACGGCATCTGGGAAAAACAGGTGGAAAAAGCCAAGCTTTATGATGAATATAAATATTATATCGAACGGCAGGACGGGTCCTTTGTGATGAAAAGCGACCCCTACGGGTTTCACATGTGCACTCCGCCTGAAAATGCCAGTAAGGTGTATCCTTTAGACGGATTTCAATGGGAGGACGGCTCCTATCTGGAACAGAAAAAGAGTAAGAATCCATTGGAACAGCCAATCAATATTTATGAAGTGCATCTTGGTTCCTGGAAAAAATATGAGGACGGCAATTATTTTTCCTATACAAAAGCGGCAGATGAGCTGATTGCCTATGTCAAAGAAATGGGATATACCCATATTGAATTGATGCCGGTCAGTGAATATCCTTATGACCCTTCCTGGGGGTATCAGGTAACGGGGTATTATGCTCCCACCTCCCGCTACGGAACGCCGCATGATTTTATGAGCTTTGTCAATCGATGCCATAAAGCGGGAATCGGTGTGATTTTAGACTGGGTAGGTGCCCATTTCCCCAAGGACGAAAACGGCTTGTATGAGTTTGACGGCAGCTGTTGTTATGAATCCTCGGATACGGTCATGAACGAGCATCCTGACTGGAACACCAGAATTTTTAATTATGAACGAAATGAAGTCCAATCCTTTTTGATTTCCAATGTGATTTATTGGTTGGATTTGTATCATATTGACGGCATCCGCGTGGATGCGGTTGCCTCTATGCTGTATCTGGATTACGGCAGACGGGACAGAGAATGGCATCCCAACAAATACGGCGGAAATCAGAATATCGGTGCCATTGAATTTTTAAGAAAGTTAAACAGTGCTGCATTTGCTTTTGATTCTTCGGTTCTGATGATTGCAGAAGAATCTACCGCGTTTCCTATGGTGACAAAACCGGGGTTTGACGGCGGACTGGGCTTTAACTTTAAATGGAACATGGGCTGGATGAACGATATGCTTTCTTATATGTCTGCAGACCCACTGTTCCGCAAGGGAATGCATAACAATTTAACCTTTTCCCTGACTTACGCATTTTCTGAGAACTATATTTTGCCCCTTTCTCACGATGAGGTGGTTCACGGAAAATGCTCCATGATTGGTAAAATGCCGGGAGACTATGAGCAAAAGTTTGATAATTTGCGAACCTTTTACGGTTATATGATGGCACATCCCGGGAAGAAACTGAATTTTATGGGAAATGAATTTGCACAGTTTATTGAATGGAATCCTGAAATAGAGCTTGACTGGTTGCTGCTTTCTTATGATAATCATAAAAAAATGAAAAAGTTTATGAAGGACCTGAATAAGTTTTATCTTCAAAACAGCCAACTGTGGCAGATGGATGTATATGAGGAAGGCTTTAAGTGGATAAGCTGCGATGATTATGAGCAAAGCGTAATTTCCTTCAGAAGAATAAAC
>JAZNYR010000251.1:0-11075 GCA_045594525.1 Clostridia bacterium
CCAAACCCAGCTTTGCCGTAAATCCACAAAGGGAATGAGTCCGCTGAAATACTGAAAGATCAGCACAAACAGCACGCAAAAGCAAATGAGAGATAGGCAGGCGTTCCGCCATTTTTTCATAGCTCCTCCTAAAACTGAAAATAGATAAATTGGGTCACCGTGTTAGCACCGTACACCCCAAAAATAATGCAAATAAACAATAATAACAACAGCACCAGCCACCGACACGGTGCAACCCATTTCACAGAAGAAAGAAGGATTGTTTCCCCCTTCACCTCAAAGCCGAACAAAAGCACAATGCTCACCATCGCCACAACCAGCTCTGCCCCCGTCAGACCGCAAGAATACAGCTGACTCTCGGAGTTTGCAATCAAGGCACCAAGGTCAGAATAGCTTGTCATATTTTGAAACAAGGTCAGGGCGTCCCCCATATTTTGTGCACGGAACAACACCCAAGCTGCACACACAAACACAAAGGTCGCAACCCATCCCAAACTTTTTACAAAAAAGTTTTTGCTCTTTTTCTTTCTGCCAAACAAGAGCCGATGACCCGCCACCGCTCCGCCGTGGCAAAAACCCCAAAGGAGATAAGTAAGCCCCGCCCCGTGCCACACACCGCTGGCGGTGAAAGTCACCAAGATATTCCAAAAATACCGTAGCCTCGACACACGGTTTCCCCCCAGGGGAATATAAATATAGTCCCGAAGCCAGGTGGACAGGGAAATATGCCATCTGTCCCAAAATTCCTTGATAGAGGTTGCCATATAGGGGCGGTCAAAGTTGGTCATGAGCTTAAAGCCCATGATGCGGGCAAGACCGATGGCAATATCACAATACCCCGAAAAATCACAGTAAATCTGCACCGCAAAAAAGAGGGTAGCAAGAAGGGTGACCCATCCGCCGAACTCGTGGGGGGCGGAATATACTGCATCCACAAAAATGGCAAGGCGGTCCGCCACCACCACTTTTTTAAAGTACCCCCACAACACCCGCACAATGTTACACCGAAAGGTTGCCAAACGGAATTTGTGTTTTTTCTTAAATTGAGGCAGTAAATTCTGCGCCCGTTCAATGGGACCTGCCACCAACTGGGGGAAAAAGCTGACATACAGGGCAAAATAGATGAAGTTTTTCTCGTGCTTCATCCTTCCCCGATACACATCAATCAGATACCCCGTCATCTGGAAGGTGAAAAAGGAAATCCCTACAGGTAACACCCAGCCCAGTTTCAAGGGTTGGACCGAAATTCCGACCAATCTCAGCAAATCAGCCGAAATCTGGGCGGTATAGTCAAAATATTTAAACAAAAACAGGGAACCGAAGGATAGCAAAAGCCCCGTCACCAGATAGGCTTTTTTCCATTTATTCCGATTGGTTTTTTCAATCCGTCCCGACAACACAAAAATCAGTGCCGTAAAGCCGACTAACAGCCCCAAATACACCACATTCCAGCTCATATAAAAATACCAGCTTGCCCCCAGCAAAAATAAAGGTCTTCCCTTTTGAGGCAACAGAAAATACACCGGTATCACCAGTGCAATAAAAATGAAAAATGTGACTGAATTAAATAGCATGGGGTATTCTCCGTTACATGATTCTTTTTTCCTTTATTATATCATAAATGAAAATAGGTGTCAATGGAAATGAATTGTCTTGCAGACATGAATTGCCCTTCGGGCGTGAATTGAACTTTACAAGTTCGTGAATTGCACCATAGGTGCGTTATGGAAATTTTTCCTTCGGAAAAATCAGAGAAAATCGGAGATTTTCAACCACAACGAATTTCAAAGAAATTCAATTCACGGAGCAAAGCGAGAATTCACGACAGCAACGCTGTCAATTCATGCAAACAGAGTTTGCAATTCACTAAAACATCCCAACTCATGGCAACTTTTCCATGCTATAATAAAAGTATAGAGACTATGAAACCAAAAGGAGAATTGCTATGAATTACATCACAGAACAGCTTTGTTTTTTAAGATTTATCAGATGTCATAAGTTATCCGCAGGAGAAATTGCTCTGTGGCACGCACTGTTCGGGGCATCCAACAGCCAAGGCTTGGGACATGACTTTTCTGTATCAAATAAATCTCTGCAGGGAGATTGCGGATTGGGTGACACTCGTTTTAAAGAGGCAAAAAAGGGACTTGTAGAGGCAGGTCTTTTAATTTGCATTCCTTACACTCGGGGAGAGTTACCCACCTACCGTCTGAACAGTCTGGAAGAAATCATGAACGAGCATTCAGACCCTAAAAATTTTTTACCCGAATCAGAAACCGACCAAACTTCCGTCCAAACAGACGACCAAACCTCCGACCAAGATAACGACCAAAAGAGCGACCGTATGTGCGACCGCAAAAGCGACCCCCATTATATAAATAAAAATAATAAACAAAACCAAAAACAAGAAGAAAAGAGAGAGGCCCTCGGCCCTTTTGAGAATGTGTTGCTTACAGAACGGGAACTGGAGCACCTTCACTCTCTCCTCCCAAATGCAGATGAATTAATTTGCCGTATGAGCAGGTATCTTGAAAGCACAGGCAAGCAATACCGCAATCACTACGCCGCCCTGCTTTCCTGGGCGGAGGAGGACAAGGCAAAATTAACCCCCGCTCAAATTGAAGCGAATGAAACCCAAGCCTTGGAGGATGCCATTGGGCGTGCCCTTGTAAAAAAATACAAGTCGGAAATTGCATCAAAACAGTTGACAAGCAAGGAAAAGTGTGATAAACTAGTATCGAATACTAGGTAAGGGGGTTTTGAATATGAAGAAAAAGGAAAAAGAGCGTCGAATCCAGACAGTAGGCGAAGAAATTGCCAACTCCATTTCTCACGGAATCGGGGCATTCTTAGGAATTGCGGCAATGGTATTGCTTCTGGTAAAGGGTGAGGGCGGAATGGAATTGACCGCAGCTGCACTTTACGGCTCCTTTATGATTATTTTATATTTATGCTCCTGTCTTTATCACGCCCTGTCCAGAACGGGAGCAAGAAATGTGTTCCGCATTTTTGACCATTGCTCTATTTTTCTGTTGATTTTAGGCAGTTACCTCCCCATATCTTTAGTATTAATCGGTGGCTGGAAGGGTTGGACTTTGTTTGGCATCAACGCCGCCTGCACCATACTGGGGATTGTGTTTAACTCCATTGACTTGCATCGGTGGGACAGGCTGTCGCAAATTTTGTATATCGTCATGGGCTGGTCGGTTATAGCGGCAATTTATCCTGTGATTCAGAAAGTTCCCCCCTCTGCATTTATCTATCTTGTGGGAGGCGGACTTGCCTATACCTTAGGCATTATTTTCTACAAAAAAGGAAAAACGATTCACTATCTCCATTTTGTCTGGCACCTGTTTGTGCTGACGGGAAGTGTGCTTCATTTCTTCTTTTTCTATTTGTATTGTTATTGACAAAAACGGGGTGTAAAAGATAAATTTTTACAGCCCCCTTTTTTATTGACATTCAAGGAATTTTAGAGTATAATGATTGATATACAACAACAAGGCGGTGACAAGTATGAAATGGAGAAAATCGGAGTTAGGGGACTGGGAGCCTCGCAAACAACAGAAAAATTTTGAACTCAATGAGCTGAGGGATACCAATCGCACCCTATGGACGATCGTCGCGGGCGGGCTGGTCATTTTTTTGATATTAATCATCAGCTTTTTTACTGTTGCCCATTTCTTTCCTTCCCTCTTCTTTTTCGGGTCGGAAGACACAGCGGCGGTGATGAACGGCGAGGAAATCACCATAGAGGAATTTCAGTATTACCTCATTCAGGCGGCAGAGGAAAACCCTTACGACAATCCCGATTATCATGACAAAAAGCAGGCGAAAGCTTTGCAGAATCGGGCATTGGAGCTACTGCAGGCAGACCGCCTTTATCCCATGCTGACGGAAAAACTGGAACTCACTCCCCAAGCCGATACGGTTGCAAGACAAAATCAAAAGCTGAATGATTATGAAACCGCCCGTAACACTCCCCTGTTTCAGTTTCAACTGCAAAGCCGGGGATTGACAGAGGAACTGGCAAGAGAATTGATTCTTTCGGAAAGTGCCAAGGAGACGGTGGAACAATACGCAGCAGAACAGGTGGATTCTGACCAACTTCTTGCACGGGCACAGGAAATTTACGAAAATTCCTATCGGAAAATCAAATGGATTCGGTTTTCTTTGACGGAACCCTCCGGAAAACCGTTATCTCAGGAGGAAGCCGAAAAGGTTCGTGCCAAATGTTACAGCATTTATCAACAGCTTCAGTCGGGAACCTCCTTTGAAAAGATGCAACAGTCTCTGGCGGGAGAATCCCAAATTTTTATGTACGACCAGCTGGTGACAAAAGGACAAATGATGCAAGAGGCCGAGGAGATTGCCTTTTCTCTTGATTTAAACGAAATCGGCGTTCCCGTTGAAACAAAACAGGATCTGTTCCTGATGCAACGCATTGACGCAAGCGGAGATTTTTCAGGTCAGCTGCAGGCAATGGCGGTGTTAGCACAGGAACAGCTGTTTGACCAGTGGCTGGATTCCTACCGCAAACAATACCCCATTAAGCCTTACAATAAAAACCTGAAGAAGTTTGACATTCCGAATCTTTTAGAGGCTCATTATGAACAGAAAAAAGAAGCCGACCAACAAATCAAGTGGATGGAGCAAAGCAAATGATAAAATTAGGCGTTTACAAGCATTATAAAGGGAATTATTACCGCGTCATCGGCATTGCCCGCCATAGCGAAACCTTGGAGGATATGGTGGTGTATCAGGGGCTTTATGAAAAGGGCGGTCTTTGGGTGCGTCCCCTCTCCATGTGGGAAGAACAGGTGGGGGAGCAAAGGCGGTTTACCTATGTAGGAGAAACAGATGAAATACAGTAATTGGACGGAAGGTACCTTTCTTTCCCGCCCCAATCGGTTTATTGCCCATGTCAATTGCAATGGGAAAACCGAGGTCTGCCATGTGAAAAACACGGGCAGATGCAAAGAACTTCTCCTTCCCGGGGCAAGGGTGATTTTGCATCGTCCCGGAACCGAGGGAAGAAAGACAGAATTTGACCTGATTGGCGTACAAAAAGGGGGAACTCTGATCAATATGGATTCCCAAGCCCCCAACCGCATTGCGGGAGAATGGTTACAAACGCTCGGCTTTTCCAAGATTCAGCCGGAAACCACCTTTCTAAATTCCCGTTTTGATTTTTATCTGGAAAAGGGCAACAAGAAAATTTTTGCAGAAGTGAAAGGGGTCACTCTGGAGCAAGACGGACTTGCCCTGTTCCCCGATGCTCCCACAGAGCGGGGAGTCAAGCATTTGCGGGAGTTAATGAAGTGTCGGGAGCAAGGCTACGAGGCTTGGATTATTTTTGTGATTCAGATGAAGGGAGTCCATGCCTTTTCCCCCAACGAAGCCACTCATCCTCTCTTTGCCCAAACCTTGCGGGAGGCAAGAGAAAAGGGGGTCTGGCTGACGGCTCTTGATTGCATCGTGACAGAAGACACGGTGACAGCAAGAAAGAGTATACCGATACAACTATAAAGATTAATTGTGTGAATTGCAAACCTTGTTTGCGTGAATTGACAGCACAGCTGTCGTGAATTCTCGCTTCGCTCCGTGAATTGTTTCCTTTGGAAACATTATGGTTGAAAATCTTCGATTTTCTTTGATTTATTTTCCCGAAGGGAAAATTTCCATAACGCACCTTGGGTACAATTCACGAACTTGTAAAGTTCAATTCACGCCCGAAGGGCAATTCATGTCTGAAAGACAATTCATTTATTTGGAGGAGTTTTGCTATGAACCCCATGGATTATATTGTCATAAAAATTGAAGGCGAATATGCAACCTTGAAAAACATTGAGGACGGTTGTGAAATTTTCATTGCTCTGGCTCTCCTTCCCATAGGAACGGACATTGGTACCAAATTGCATTATGAAAATTTTGAGTATGAAATCAAAAGCCTATGCCCCGAGCAGTGAAAAAAAGGTGAATTGCAAACCTTGTTTGCGCGAATTGACAGCACAGCTGTCGTGAATTCTCGCTTCGCTTTTCTTTGATTTTCCCGAAGGGAAAATTTCCATAACGCATCGTAAGATGCAATTCACGAAACCGCAGGTTTCAATTCACGCCCGAAGGGCAATTCATGTCTGAAAGACAATTCACTTGTTTAAGAAAGGAAATCAATTATGAAATGGATTCAGGTAAAAATTGCGGCAACGGAGCCGGACATGGTCTGTGCAAAGCTCATGGCAATCGGCATAAACGGATTTGAAATTGAAAACCCTGCGGATTTTGAGGACTTTGTCACCAATCAAACCCAATACTGGGACATTATCGACGAAGAACTGGAACAGCAAAAACGGGAAAATTCTTATGTAAAAGTGTATCTGACCGAATTGGAACGGGATACCTTACAGCTGATTCGCAGTCAGATGGAGGATTTAAAAGCCGAGGGAGATTTTGGTTCTTTGGAAATCACCTGTACGGATATGGATGAAGAAGACTGGGCAAACAACTGGAAGCAGTATTATAAGCCTTTACATATTGGAGAAAGCATTGTCATCCGTCCCCTGTGGGAGGAATATACAGCAAAGCCTCATGAAAAGGTGGTCACCATTGACCCGGGCATGGCATTCGGCACGGGAGGACATGAAACAACCTCCATGTGTCTGGAACTGTTGGAGCAGGTGGTACAGACGGGAGACACCCTCCTTGATGTTGGCTGCGGAAGCGGAATTTTGTCCATTGCGGGACTTCATTTAGGAGCAAAAGAGGCGTGGGGCGTGGACATTGACCCCTTGGCGGTAAAAATTGCGGGAGAAAACGGAGAGCTGAACGGATTTTCCTCGGACCGTTTGCACCTGCAGGCGGGAAATCTCACCGACAAAATCAGCGGAACCTTCGATTTGGCGGTGGCAAACATTATTGCAGATGTGATTATCATGCTTGCAGATGAAATCGGCCAATTTTTAAAGGCGGACGCACCCTTTGTCTGCTCAGGGATTATTGCTGACCGTGCCGAGGATGTGGAACAGGCGTTGACAAAAAAGGGATTTGCCATCATAGAAAAAAAGACCAAAAAGGACTGGGTTGCTTATCTGACCCGATACAAAGGAGAGAAAAATGCCTAAATTTTTTGTGCTTCCCCAGGATTTTACCCAAGATTTTGTAAAAATTTCGGGTTTGGACGCAAAACATATCACAAAAGTCTTGAGAAAATCCGTGGGAGATGATATAATAGTATGTGATGGATGTGGTTTTGATTATCATACAGT
Organism: Clostridia bacterium; assembly: GCA_045594525.1. Lineage (GTDB taxonomy): Bacteria > Bacillota > Clostridia > HGM11514 > HGM11514 > SIG438. The sequence continues at coordinate 7,266 of JAZNYR010000251.1, forward strand.
CATTCAAGAGGTTTGCGGACAGGAGATTTTGCTGAAAGTGAAAGACAAGCAAAGAAACCTTTGCGAACCGGAGGTAAAGGTAACCCTTTATCAATGTGTACCCAAGGGTTCTAAAATGGACGAGGTGGTGCAAAAATGCACCGAGCTTGGCGTGAGCGCCATTGTTCCCTTTGTCAGTGCCCGTACCGTGGTAAAGGACGACAAAGAGGGCTTTGCCAAAAAGACCGTCCGCTGGCAAAAAACGGTGGATGAGTCGGTCAAGCAGTGTATGCGGGGGGTCATCCCCACCGTTTCGCAGGTGCTTTCCTTTGAGGAAATGCTCTGTCAGGCACAACAGCATACCCTTTGTCTGATGCCTTATGAAAACTGCCGTACCACGGATTTGAAAACTGCTTTACAATCTGCCAGAGATTGTCTTGATATAGGCATTATCATCGGCTCGGAAGGCGGATTTGAAGAATCGGAAGTGGAAAAGGCGGAGGATAGGGGCATCATTCCCGTTACTTTAGGCAGACGGATTCTGCGTACCGAAACGGCAGGGGCTGCCGTCCTTGGATGCGTGATGTATCAACTGGATCAAATGAAATAATAATAAAGGAGTGTCACAAAATGACAAAACAAAATCAAGAAAGAAGTATTAACAGAATCCTCATTACCATCGCAATTGCCTTTGGTGCATTGGTGGGCATGTATTATTTATATGCTCTGGTAAGACCCGCAAACGACCCTGTATTCTGGGTATTGGGCGGACTGTTCGTAGCAGTTGCAGTTTTGATGGCTGTTCTTTCTGCGAAAAAGAGTAAGAAATCCGGCTTATCCTTTGCAGAGGGCTACAAAAAAGATGTAAAAGCAAGACTGAAAGCGAACTTCGGTATTTTCTTTGTAGTATGTGCCGCTTTGTGTGCTGTATGCGCCCTGACCCCCGACCTGAAGAAAACCATGATTGTGATTGCATGGGCAATCGGCGTTTATACCGTGGCTTTGATTCTCATTTCTTCTATCGCACAAAAGGTTGCTGAGAGAAAAGAAAAGAAAAAGAAAATCAGCGCAAAAGCTGCCAAAAAACAGGCGAAGAAAGCGTTGAGAAATTCTTAACAGAATTGTAGGGAGCGTCGAGGTGGCGCTCCTTTTTTCATGCAAATGTTTTTTATTTGGCGTGCTGATCTCAGCACAAAGGCGGCGTTGCCGCCAATCGCCATGTTGAAGGCGACTGACAGCTGTTTGCGAGAGAGGGACGGATGTACCGCAACGGACAGCGAACTCAGTTTCCCTTGCGGTCGCTGACCGTTAGTGAGGCGGAGCAATGAGTTTGCGACTCCGAAACGGCGGTAACAGAAGTCCCAAGCGAGCAATTACAGATGTCCGAGCCGGAAACTCGGGCGCGGCAGGGGAGCTCGAGGGGGTTTGCTGCAGAGCCCCCTCGGAAAAAGGGTTTATAAAGGGGGATGGTGTCATCCCCCTTTACCCCCACAGCCTCCCGATCTTTGCTCAAGGCGGCTGTTAGCACTTGGGCACGAATGATTTTTGTGCCGCTTCGATTCGCAGCTTTCTGCTCAGCTCAGCTAAAATACCGCAAGCAGCAGCGGAAAGGGATATGCGGTATTTTACACCAAAATCATCCCAGCCCTGCATTGACACCCGACCAATCGCTCCGATAGGTCGGCACGGAGGCGGCGTTGCCGCCAATCGCCATGTTGAAGGCGACTGACATTATGAATTGACTATAGGAAGTGCCGAGGTCGTCACGCCCTACTGATTTAAGGAAGATTTCTAAAAGGATGTCTTCCTTTTTATTTTGCCAAATTAAATATTGTAATATGTTCTTTCCGTTTCGCATAAGCCATTGTTTTAGCTGCACCGCCGTAGGAATACATTACATAAGCAATTAAATAATCAGACTGATTTACAAGATATTCGTTTCCTTTCAGTATTTTTAATTGATGGGGTGTATGTTCGGGAATATCTGCCACTAATATTTGATGAAATCTGCTTTCGTACCATTCCTTATTCGTTATCATTTCTTTTGTCAGGTAGGGAATCACTAAATCTAGCTGAATAAAAGGATATTCTTCTTTTAAGGAACGAATGACAGATGCGGCATATCGGTCAAAATCTCCATAATTCCCTACTAAAAATACGGTAGTTCCTTTTTCTATTAATGAAATTGCTGTTTGTTTAATCTTTAATTTTACAGTTGAATCATGAATCTGACGGTGTCCCGCAAAACAACATGTTTTATTTTCCTTCATAACAAAACCTTCTTTCCTTCCTTAACAATTATACTACAAGAAAAGAAAAAAGTCAATGTGCTATCTTTAGTTCTAATGGCTTTGCATTTTTAAAACAAAAGGTAATATCCTATATACTATATGTGTTGAATATAATTGATAGGAGAAAAAACCATGAAAATAAATTCTTATGATGTAGGATTTATCGGAAAACGGATTCAGCAAGCGAGAAAGGCAAAGCGATACACTCAGGAACAGCTGGCAGAATTGATTAATATGAGTCCCCAGAATCTCAGTCAGTTAGAGAGAGGCATCACGGGTATTTCTGTTTCTTCCTTAATTTCTATTTGCAAGGCACTGGAGGTATCTGCTGATTTTATTTTGTTTGGCATTACCGACTTTCAACAGTCAAACACCGTCAACACTCTTTTGTCGGAATTGGACGAGTCCCAACAACTTTATGCACAAAAATTATTAGAAGTTTATGTTTCTTCTTGCAAAGGTGAGAATGGATAACTTTATATACAAAGATAGCAAAAATCGCAAGGAATGTTTCGTTCCTTGCGATTTTTCATTACAATGACAAAATCTTGAACAGTTCGTATTGTTCCATATCAATACTCTTCTGCATACTAAGTCCTTCTAAAATATCAAAATCCTTCAACTGATTATTGACAAAAGCAATGACACGGTTTCCGATGCCCTTTGCCAAAAGCTCCACCGCTTTTCCGCCCATCTGACTTGCCATAACACGGTCACGGACGGTAGGGCTTCCTCCGCGCTGGATATACCCCAGCACCGTAGCACGGGTTTCAATCCCCGTCATTTCTTCAATGCGTCTTGCCATTTCCACACCGCCGCCGACACCTTCTGCCACAATAATCATATTATGCTTTTTCCCTCTGCTTTTCCCTTCAAAAATGGGTTTTAACACATCACGGTCAAAATCATAAGGAAGCTCAGGGATCACAATGACTTCCGCACCGGTGGCAATGCCTACATTAAGAGCGATATGCCCCGCGTTCCGTCCCATAACCTCCACCACAGAGCACCGTTCGTGAGAGGTTGCGGTATCACGGATTCGGTCAATGGCATTTAACACCGTATTCATACAGGTATCATACCCGATGGTGTATTCACTGCAGCCAATGTCGTTATCAATGGTTCCGGGAACACCGACGGTGGGCAGTCCGTGGGTGCTTAAATCCCTTGCTCCGCGAAAGGAGCCGTCCCCGCCGATGACCACAAGCCCGTCCAGCTCAAACACCTTGGCAATGGAAATCGCCTTTTGCACTCCTTCTTCCGTTGCAAATTCCTTGCTTCTTGCGGTCTGCAAAACGGTTCCGCCCCGTTGCAAAATATCTGAAACAGAACGAAGACTCATTTCAAACAAATCTCCGTTTAGTAATCCTTCATATCCTCTGCGAATCCCCATTACCTTCATGCCGTGGGCAATCCCGCTTCTGACCACCGCACGAATGGCAGCGTTCATACCGGGTGCATCCCCACCGCTGGTTAAGACACCAATGGTTTTTTGCGGATTCTCAACTCGTTCTTGTTCTGTCATAACTTGTGCCTCCGT
>JAZNYR010000252.1:0-4170 GCA_045594525.1 Clostridia bacterium
ACAGCGTCACAAGTATTGAGAACTCTGCATTTGAGGATTGTTCCGGCTTAACAAGCATTACCATTCCCGATGGTGCTACTTCCGTTGGTATTAATGCATTTACTAATACTGCTTATTACAATGATAAAAGCAATTGGAAAAATGGACTTTTATACATTGACAATCATTTAATTAAGGTCAATACTTTTGTCACCGATATAAAAATGAAAGAAGGCACAAAAACAATTGCAGCGTCTGCATTTGAAGGTTGCTATAAATTAACCTCCATTACCATTCCTGATAGTGTGACAAATATTGGGGATGAGGCGTTTTATGGTTGTGACAGCTTAACAAGCATTACCATTCCCAACAATGTCACCTCTATTGGGAATAGAGCATTTTACAGTTGCTATTATTTGACATCCATTACCGTCCCTGATAATGTCATCTTCATTGGGGAGGATGTATTTGTTAACTGCAACAAACTGATCATTAACTGCGAAATAGACTCTTATACATTAGAATATGCATTAGAAAATCACTATACATACAACATCGTAGAAATCAGTGAACCAACAACTACCGGCACTGCACAAAGAGTCAACGGCAAAATTGTGATTTATGCGAAACCGTCAAAAACGGTTACCACACAGTGTTTGCACATTGCTCTTTATGACAGCAACAACACCATGATTGATTACATCATTGTTCCTACTGTCAAACCCTTTGACCATACCAATGTGGTATTTAAGGACAACAAAGATGCAAGCTATGCGAAAATCTTCCTTTGGAACAGTTTAACTTCCCTGGAACCCATATCCAGTGCTTGCAAAGTAGAGATTCAATAAAAGATGCCCATAGGATTGTAAAATCCTATGGGCTTTTCTTTATAACAAATCTTATAATCCTACAATTATATGGTCAATGCATACACTTCTCTTTTCGGAAGTTTTCGTTCCTCCGCCACCTGACGGATGGCATCTTTTTTGGAAACACCGGAGGCAATCAACTCCTCCAGCCGTTCACGGGGCGTGGTATCAAAGGTTTCTTCCACCTCGCCACACCCTTCCAAAATCAGCACAAATTCTCCTTTGGGAGGGGTTTCGCGGTACTTTTCCTCTGCCTCTTTCAAGGTTGTCAGCACGATTTCCTCATGCATTTTGGTCATTTCCCGCGCCAGAGCAATCCGTCTGTCACCCAAAATCTCTAACATATCCGAAAGAGTGGCACATAATTTGTGGGGTGCCTCATAAAAAATCATAGTTCGTGTTTCATTGAGCAAACCTTGCAGATGCTCCCGTCTGCCTTTTTTGTTGACGGTGAGAAATCCTTCAAAGCAAAACCGACCCGTAGGAAGTCCGCTTGCCGCCAGGGCAGAAACCGCCGCGCAAGGTCCCGGAACGGGAGAAACCTCGATTCCGTTTTGGTGACAAAGAAACACCAAATCCTCCCCCGGGTCGGAAATGGCAGGCATTCCCGCATCGGTAATCAGGGCAGCAGACTCTCCGGCAAGCAACCGTTTGATAATCTGCTCTCCCCGTTCCCGTTTGTTATGCTCAAAATAACTGACCATGGGTTTGGAAATCCCAAAATGCTGCAATAATTTTAAGCTATGACGGGTATCCTCCGCCGCAATAAAATCCACACTTTGCAAAATTTCCACCCCACGGGGAGAAAAATCGGATAAATTCCCAATAGGGGTTCCGCATAAATATAAAATTCCGCTCATGAGCATCATCCTTTTTTCTGTTTTTTCAACAATTGTTTGATGTGACGGAAGGTTGCCTCTTCCCCTTCTTCTGCCAGCATCACCAGCCAACTTTTCAAAAGCTCGGCAGTTTCAGGATGAATAAACTTGAGTTTCTGTTCCTTTTCAAAATAGTCCAAAGGGTGACGGGGACTATATTTTTCTTTCAAATAAGTTTTACTTGCCGCCATTCTGTCACAAAACATTTCCGCCACATAACGAAGAGGCATTTTGACGGGCATCAGCTTTTTCTCCGTAGGGTCATAATCGGTCCAATACTCGAAATGATGCTTGTTTCTTCCCTTATGATGCATCCAGACTTTAGAATATCCATAGACTTCCCGTTCCCGTATATTGGGACTTTTGCCTCCATCAGAATAAAACTTTGCACTGGGGAAAAATTCTGTTGGTGTATATTTGGATAAATCATGTCGTAGTCCCTGCCACAAAATCCCCACCTTTGCACAGTGGGCAATCACCTTGTGACGGTGACGGGTCACGGTAGAAAAATGTCCCAAATATTTTCTCATTTTAAAACCTCAATTCTTTGTCACAATATTTTTAGCAAAAAGGAAGGAAAAATATCAATTTTCCTTCCTTTTATGATTTAGAACAAGATAATCAGGAACTGGGAAACCAGCACCACCGCAATCAATGCGATTGGGTAGGTTGCAGCATAAGCTGCGGCAACATCCTCGGTTCCTGCCACATTAATCAGCGTTCCCAATGCAGGAGTACTTGTCATACCTCCTGTAATGGAACCAAGATTATTAAGCAGACTCAACTTCAGCACATATTTTGCAAACAGATAACCGATAATCAACGGTGCAATGGTCATAATCACACCGTAAACAAAATACATGGGGTCAAAGTTGGCTACGAAATCTGCTCCGCCGGGAATACCCGCACCTACCAGGAATAATACAAGTCCCAGCTCGCGAAGTAATTTTAATGTATGGCTGTCAGGCATCAAATTGAGCTTTCCGATCCTGCCAAAGTGGCCGAAAATCAGAGCAGAAAGCAGACATCCGCCCGTTGTGGTGAGAGAAAAACAGGTTCCGTCAAGACCCGCACCTGAAAGGGGAATCTTGATTTTGCCCACAATAATTCCCAAAATGGCTGCCAAGGCAAATACTGCAAAACCGTGATCGTCCAAAGACAGAAGCTTTCCTGCATAGTTTTTCTTTTGGTCTGTTTCGTCTTTGAGGGTAATCTTTGCTCTTTCTGCTGTCATATCGGCTTTTGCCATTTTAGGAATAATCTGCACAAACAGCACTACGCCGATTACACCGAAAATATAGGCAATTCCGTGGCCTACAGAAACAAGGCTGGTGTACTCTGCTGCTACCGTTGCCTTTGCAGCGGAAAATGCAGGAGTGGAAGTCAAAGAACCGGACAGCAAGCCTACAATCATGGCAGTAAATCCTTCGGAGGTTTCAATGGAAGAACCAAACCCGATTACTCTGCCAAGATAGATACAGCCAACAGCCGCAAGACCGCCTGCCAAAATCACAATCAGTCCCAAAAGTACATAGGATTTAAAATTCTTTTTCATGTTTCCGAAAAACTTGGGACCGGCAATAAATCCAACGGAGGTAACAAAGAAAATCAATCCCAGACTTTCAATAATTTCCAACGCATGCCCTACAAATTCCGTTTCTTCAATTTTCAGTTGCGCCTGCAAGGGATTGAAAAACAGTGCACCAAACAGCAAAGCAAGTACAAATACCCCTGCGTCTCCCAGGCAAACACCCTTAATGGTAATGCGACCCAAGGCATAGCCTACAACCAAAATAGCAAAGACACAGAACATCAGAAAGGAAATCCCTGTAATAGGAATCACTCCACCAAACAAATTCATTTACAATAACCTCTTTTCTGCAAATACTACTTATTTTCTTCTATAGTCGGGAAGGAGTTTGGGAGAAACGGTTTCGGTTTCAATACCCGCATCCTTAATTTCTTTTTCAAAGCTGTCAATGTGACTCAAAGAAAGCTTGCCAACACAAACATCCTTTGCCTTTGCAGCCGCATTCTGACCGGCATTTCTGCCGAATACGATAATATCCAGCAAGGAGTTACCCATCAAACGGTTTCTTCCGTGGATTCCTCCAACAGCTTCCCCTGCAACAAACAGATTTTCAACATTGGTGGTCATACCGTCCACATTAATATCCAATCCGCCGTTCTGATAGTGGAGAGTGGGATAAATGAGGATCGGTTCCTTACGGATGTCAATTCCGTATTTCCCGAACATTCTCATCATAGCAGGAATTCTGGCTTCAATGGTACCTTCCCCGCCGATTGCTTCAATCATGGGAGTATCAAGCCAAATACCAAGACCGTTACCGGTATCTACACCGTTTCCGCGGTCGTTACATTCACGGATAATGGATGCAGCAGATACATCACGGGTTTCCAAGGGATGCATAAACACTTCACAA
>JAZNYR010000253.1:0-1852 GCA_045594525.1 Clostridia bacterium
GAAGGAAAAGAAGGCATTTGCAATCTGTTAAGCATTTACTGCGGTGTCACCGGACTTTCTATGGAACAAGCGGTAGTCCAGTTTGACGGTGCAGGCTACGGTACCTTTAAAACAGCTGTGGGAGAAGCGGTGGTAGAAACCCTGCGTCCTATCCGTGAAAAGTACTTAAAGCTGATGGAAGACCCGGCTTACCTTGCCCAGATTTACCGCAAGGGAGCAAATCTTGCACGGGAAAAGGCAGATGTGAATCTGAAAGAGGTTTACAGAGCGGTGGGTTTGGTTGACCGCATCTGAACGGAGGAACGAACAGAATGGAATTCAAATTGGAATCTACAGAAATTATTTCTATGATTTTTGCATTTATTGTGGCGGTCATTATTACCTTTGCCACCACTCCCATTGCCAAGCAGATTGCGGCAAGGGTAGGGGCGATGGACTATCCTTCCGCCCGCAGAATCAATAAAAAACCCATGCCCCGTATGGGTGGACTGGCAATCTTTTTTGGATTTTTGGTATCGGTGTTTTGTTTTGTGGATATTGGAAGCCCTGAAATGCGGGGGATTTTGCTGGGTGCTGTGATGATTACCGCCTTGGGTGCACTGGACGATGTCTATCAGCTTCCTGCTTGGGTAAAATTTTTCGTACAGATTGGTGCAGCTCTTGTGGTGGTGTGCCACGGTGTAGATGTGAATGTGATTACCAATCCTTTTAAAGAAGGGGCGTACATTCATCTGGGATTTTGGAGCTATCCCATTACCGTTCTTTGGATTGTGGGTGTGACAAATGCGATGAATCTGATGGACGGGTTAGACGGACTTGCCACGGGGATTTCAGCCATTTCCAGCTTTGCCCTGCTTATCATTGCGATTTTTACAGGTATGGGAAACAGTGCGGTGCTGATTGCGGCAGTGATTGGTGCCTGCCTAGGATTTTTGCCTTATAATTCTCATCCCGCCAGTACCTTTATGGGGGATACGGGTTCTAATTTCTTAGGCTTTATTCTGGCAGCAATTTCGGTACAGGGATTGTTAAAAAGCTATGCGGTGGTGTCGCTTTTGATTCCGTTAATGATTTTGGGATTGCCTATTTTCGACACCTCCTTTACCATTATGCGTCGGATTAAGAACGGACAACCCGTGTTTCAACCCGACCGTGGGCATCTGCACCACCGACTGATGGACAGCGGCTTTTCCCATCAGCATACGGTATATATTTTGTATGTCATTAGTGCATTGGCGGCTTTGAGTGCAGTGGTATTGCTGTTGTTCGGTTCCGCCCGTGCAATGATTTTGATTGTTGCCATTGTTCTTTTGGCATTGGGAATGATTTCCTTGACGGGTTTTCGTCTGTCGGGAGGCAAGCAGGAACAACCTGCTGTATCGGAAGAAAAGGAGAATCAGGAAAATGATTAAGGTAATGACTGTGTTTGGTACCAGACCGGAGGCAATCAAAATGTGTCCTTTGGTGAAGGAGCTGGAAAGCAGAGAAGAAATAGAATCCATTGTGTGTGTGACAGCACAGCACCGTCAGATGCTTGATCAGGTGCTAAAGCTGTTTGAAATTACCCCGGATTATGATTTGAATATTATGCGTGACCGCCAGACCTTAACGGGAATTACTACCCGTGCTTTAGAGGGATTGGAGCAGGTGTTGGAGGAAGCCAAACCTGATTTGGTGCTGGTTCACGGAGATACCACCACCACCTTTGCAGGGAGTTTAGCGGCATATTATCATCAGGTGCCCATTGGCCATGTGGAAGCGGGCCTTAGAACCTACCAAAAATATTTCCCCTTCCCTGAAGAAATGAACCGAAAAATGAAGTCGGAGGCCAAGCGGTCTTAGGAAGACAAGT
>JAZNYR010000254.1:0-3543 GCA_045594525.1 Clostridia bacterium
CAGCTTTTTCCGTTCCGTGCAATCATGGATTCAAAGCCTGTTCCCTGAATCTGACTGCGGACTCCGTTTAAGGTGCTTTCCAACCCGTTCTCGCTCCCAATCATAATGAGTTTTTGTTTTGCACGGGTCATGGCAACATACAAAAGCCGTAGTTCCTCTGCTTTAATATCCTGTTTTTTCTTTTGCTTAATTGCTTTTTTTACAAAGGTTTCAAAGATAATGTGTTTTTCCGTATCCACACAGTCAGAACCAAACCCCAATTGCTCATCAGCAAGAAGACGATTTCCGTAAATATCCTGAAAATTAAACTGTTTTCCGCAATCACAAACAAATACAATATTCGCTTCCAAACCCTTACTTTTATGGGCACTCATAATGCTGACTGCATGATCTCTCGAGGTTACATCGGACATATCTACCCCCCGTTCTGTCTGCTCCATTTGCCGTTGTAAATAGGTGATAAAATGGAACAGTCCACGGTAAGAGGTTCTTTCAAAGGAGCCTGCCCACTTGGTCAGAAGCAGCAATCTGTTTTTTCGCAGTTCTCCGTCAGGTTTCTGGCTGTAATAAGCCAGCAGTCCCGTTTCTTCATAAATCAGTTCAATCAGCTTTCTGACACGCAAGTTTTCCGCTTGTGTACGCCAGTGATGTAAGGTATTCAAAAATGTTGTTACACGGTCATCTTCCGATGCCAGCAAACAATCATAATAATCTCCTTCGCGTTTTTGCAAGCGAAGGGAAGTTAAAAAGTCATCATCAAAACCAAATATGGGTGAACGAAGGACTGCCAAAAGAGGGATATCCTGTCTGGGATTGTCAATCACCTGCAAAATAGAAATGGCAAGCTTCACCTCAAAGGATTCAAAAAAGGAGGAACCCTTTCCTAACTCATAGGGGATGTCATACTGAGTCAGAACATCGGTATAATATTCCATCCTCCCTTTTAAGGAACGAAGCAAAATCATAAAATCGCCGTAATGGCAAGGCCGCATCTCCCCTGTTTTGCTGTCATAAATCAATTCACCTTCCGAAACCATTTGTCTGATTCGTCGGACACAAAGCACAGCCTCCCGCTGATAGAAGGTTTCATCTTCCTCTGTATCCTTTCGTTCCAGTACATACAATTCTGCACAAGAGTTTTCCTCCGGGTATCCGCCGCCAAAATACAACGCTTCGTCTGCAGTATAATCCAAACCACCGCATTCCTTGCACATCAGACGGGAAAAGACAAAATTACAGCATGCTAAAACAGAATTGTTGCTTCTGAAATTTTTTGATAATAACAGCCGTCTGGTATCCTCTCCATCTACCTTACTGTATTGTTGATATTTTTCTAAAAACAATGCAGGCTTGGAATTACGGAAGCCGTAAATACTTTGCTTAATATCCCCTACCATAAACCGCTTTTTTTCTCCGGCTGTCAGAGAAAATATCATTTCCTGCACATCGTTGGTATCCTGATATTCATCAATCAAAACCTCTTCATACTGTTTTCTCAACTGCAACGCAACAGAAGAGGGAATCAACTCTCCCTGAGCCGTTCTTTCAGACAGAATACCGATACATAAATGTTCCAAATCACTAAAATCCGCTAAAGACCGCTGCAGTTTCTTTTTCTGATAGCAATCTTCAAACAATTCAATGACTTGTGCCAAAAATAAAATTTGCTCCTCTACCGGCTTTAAATCACGAAAGCAAGCTTCCTCTGATTGGAAAAATACATTCTTTTGCAAATCACTTATTACCGCTTTTATCTTATCACGAATCTTTTTAAATCGATCGGCAAGTTCCTTATTTCCCCCTTTTATCATTCTGGACATATCAGAAAAAGAGACTTCTTTCAAAGCAACTTCCATTTCATCCCAACTTGCCGATTCCATTTTTATTTTTAACTCCTGTAAAAGGGTAATATCCTCTGAAAAAGTTGTAATATATGGTTTTAATCCATGACCTTCATCCAACTGCATTAACTGATTGGTTGCATTTTCCGCAAGAGAAAGAGTTTGTTCCAGCTGTTCACGGGCATACTGCATTAAAAAACTTCCCCAGGGAGTCTCCGATATTGCCTGTTCAGGGACAGAAACGGCATTCCTCAACCAATTACGGTAAAAAGGAATGGAACGAAGAAATTCATACAGATGCAAAATCAGACTCATCAATGGCTTGTCATCTCTTTCGCCGTACCATTCTACCAATGCTGCCATTTTTTCGCCCTGCTCTTCATATAAAAGTCCGAATGCCTCCTCTAACGCATCCTGCTTAAGCATTTCTGCCTCCGCAGGTTCAGACAGTTTAAAATCATAGGGCAGCTCCGTTTTTTGGAAATGATTTTTGATCACATTCATGCAGAAGGAATGCATGGTGGTAATTTCTGCATTTCCAAGCAATGCCAACTGACGACGCAATCCCTCGTTATGGGGATTTTTTTCTATTTCTGCCACAATGGCTGCACCAATTTTTTGTTTCATTTGTTTTGCTGCAGCATTGGTAAAGGTTACAACGAGCAAACGGTCCACATCTATCGGATGGTCAGGATCGGTAATCATCCGAATCACCCGCTCTACCAACACTGCCGTTTTCCCCGACCCGGCGGCAGCTGACACAAGGGTATCAGTATGGCGGATAGAAATCGCTGCCAGCTGTTCATTGGTCCATTTCATTTCAGCCATTTTCTTCCCCCTCCATCCGTTTCATAAGTTCTTCCTTCGGTAAATCCACAAAGCTGCGGCATCTGCCCGTTTTCCCTTCAAATCCACACACAGAAGAATAAGGGCAATAGGTGCATGAAAATTCCCGTTTTGTTTTCACAGGGAATACATCAGCACGCCCCTTTTGAATTTCAGCCGATAACCGTCTTAAACAGGATTTTACTTGTTTTCTCAACAATTCCAGTTCTTCTGCTGTAGCCACATTCCCGCCAAATCCGCCTTTTTTTAAAATACGGGCAGGAATCAGGTCAGAACCGCCCTCGCAGTTTGCATCCATGGCAAGCATCACGGCACTGTCTGCCAGAACAATCCCTTTCATTTTGTAATTTTTCTGCAATTCCTTCATCAATTCAGTTCCGTCAAGCATCGTTTCTGTTCTGGTATAAGGGTCTTTCACAGAAAAATAGAATGCTCCTGCAGGTTTTTCATCCTTGCACATGGCATCAAGATAGGTAATCAATTGCAGATTCAAGCCATAATACACATCATTTAAGTAAAAATCTTTTTCCCCTGATTTATAATCAATAATCCGAATCCAGGAGCCGTCAGGTGTGCGGTACACATCAGCACGGTCCACTTTGCCGTTCAGCTTAACAGGTTTTCCGTCAGGTGTATAGATAGTAACGGGCGGTAAGTCCCCCTTATCACTGAATTCCAACTCGTATCCCAAAGGACGGAACAATCCATTTTTAAAATGCAAACTGATGACATAGAGTTTTTTTGCAAGGAGGCGCTTTAATCGTGCTGTCAGATAAACATACCGCGGAGAACTTACAAGAAGTCCCCCAAACCATTGAGGAAGAGATTCTTCCACAATTCTTTCTACCAGCCAGGA
>JAZNYR010000255.1:0-11266 GCA_045594525.1 Clostridia bacterium
TCGTCGCCGTTCTTAACAGTACCTTCGCCTTCGATAGTAACGACAGCATCCAGAATAATCTGTTCAAAGATTACATTGATAGCAGTATCTGCATCAACAGTAAAGGTAATAGCGCCGCCATCTACAACTAATTCATCACCATCTTTAGTAGCACTGATTACTTCCCAACCTGTAGCAGGAGTAATATCCAGAGTTACAGATTCGCCTTCAATTACTTCGATTTCATCACCGCTGTTAACAGGTGTTTCACCGTTCATAACGGAACCTTCACCTTCGATAGTAACAGTAGCTTTGTAAACTGTCGGAGGAATTTCTGTAAAGGAAACAGCAATTGCGGTATCAGCATTTACAGTAAATGTGTAATCATTTCCGGTAGCTTCTACAGGAGTACCATCCTGAGTTACTGTAACTTCGTATCCTTCGTCGGGAACGATGTTCAGAGTCAGAGTTTCACCGGTAACAACGCTGATTTCATCACCGCTGTTAACAGGTGCTTCACCGTTCATAACAGTACCTTCACCTTCGATAGAAACGGTAGCTTTATTATAAGTTACAGACTGACCAATGATGATTTCTTCAGTTGTATCAGTAATGGTAGCCAAATCACTAGCAGAATCAAGTTTTATTTTGTAGCCACCAGGGAAGGTAGAATAAGCATTAGGAGAGGTACCCTCTATAGCAAACTGCAGATCGGATGCACCGGTTTGTTTTACCTTAAAACGAACCTGAACAATGGTAAATGTACCCTCTGCACATTCAACATATTCTTCCTCTGATTCTGAGTGCTTACCTATAGTGTACAGCAACAGACCATTTGTATTACTAACTTCCGGTTTAACACGGTTGAAATACCCTGTATATTCGCTTGTATCAAAGAAATAATCACTGCTTTCGATAAAAGCACCTCTTATTTTAGACCATGTGTTACCGTCTGGTACAGCATTACCATTAGCATCAACAAGTTCCAGAACCGCTGGGTTGAAATAAAGTGCAACCTGAGCAGATCTGATTTTTTGTGCTGCAATGCTGTCTAAATTTACAGCAACGATAAAAGTGTCTCCGGCTTTCAAGGCAGTCGTATCAACGCTGGGAACCAAAGACAGATTCGCTGTATCTGTGCTTGCAGAAACAACGAATGTGAGGCTCATTAAGGACAGTGCCAAAACGAGCAGGAGTGAAATACTTTTCTTGAGTTTCATTGTTTTGACCTCTTTTCTTTATTTTTTTATGTTAATCATTACTTTCGTAATTGTATTAACCAAAAAATATGATCCGCAGTATGCAGTCTGATTGCAGAATCTTTTCCGTTCACTGCATCTACGGCACTTGTTGTCTTCCTATTCAATCACATAGTTGACACCAGAAACAGAGATCGTTATTTTGCATATTTCATGCGCTGTTTTCTTCCCTGTTTTTATGATTTGTTTCCAAAAGAAGTCATTTTTTGAATAGAATCCCAATCATGAAGTAGATTTATTATATCATACTTATGGAAGGATGTCAATAGGTAAATAAATATTTTTTTCTGTTCATAACGGAAAACAAAAAATTATTTTCACCGGCGGGAATTATGCCTCCAGACATGCCCCGATGCAGACCTCCAGCAAGGTCCATTCCTTTATGGTGGACGATTTTAGTGCATAATCACAATCGGACACCAAAGACAGCAGGCTTGACAACCGTTCCTCCGGGATTTTTCTTGCAATGGCAAGACTTGCTTTTAATCGGTAGGGGGACATACCCAGAGCCGCAGCCGTAGGGTTGGGGCAATGTTTAATTTTGTAAAGCTGACAGAAATTTTGTGACAGAGTGTTGATAATCCGCCTGATTTCCAGAGGTTTGCCGGTGTTTTCGTCCAACACAACCTTTAAATCTGCAAGAATGGAAAAGGCTTCTTTATTTTGATGTTCTAAAATGGCATTGGCCAGACTGTAAATTCTGTTTTCTGCGGAGCGGTTAGTCAGCTGATCGATTGTCTCTGGTGTAATCACATCTTCCTTTGCACAGCTGCACAGCTTGTTGATTTCCTGCTCCAGATGAAACATTCCCGTTCCGCAACGGGACATGAGATATTCCATGGTTTTTACTGTGATTTTCTTCTTTTGCTGTTGAACCAGAATGTTAATCCACGCCTTTAACTGTTCTTCTGTCATCTGGTTACATTCTACTTCTTCGGTCAGCTCCAGTAATTTTTTCTGTTTTTTATCCACCGCTTGTTCTGCAAAAACAATATAGACATATTCCGGCACATCCGAAAGGATCTTCAACAAGAAATCCTTGTCGGCGGCTTTCGGTTTTTTAAATACATCTGTGTCTTTTAATAACACCAGTTTTTTATCCGAAAAAACAGGGGGTGTTTGCAAAAACTGTTCTAATCGATCGCTGTCAATTTTATCAGAGCGATATAAATTAAAATCCCGAAAGGATTCGTCCGGCACAATCTGTTTGATAAACTGTTTGCAGTATTGCTGTATCAAATAAGGTTCATTGCCGTACAGTAAATAAACCTGACGGCTCAAGCCATGATTCAGTTCCCGTTTCAATTCTTCCGGTTTCATTGTAATTCCCCCTTTTCGTAGGTAGATTCCAGTAACAACCTGACTGCCCCCTCTTTTATAAGGAAGGAAAGGGTGCCCTGCTCCTGTTCGGAATAGGTGTTTCCAAACACCGTCAGCTTTCCTGTTTCAGGCCGTCCAAAAAGCAATGCTTTGTTGCTTGGATTTTTGCTGATTTCTACGGTAAGACTTTGGTTGTGATACCAGCGCAAAGTGCCCTCCGGATAAAGTTCACAATGGTTGTCTGCTCCCAGAGCAACAGCAAAGGGCTGCGAAAAATCAGTTTTCCGCACTTTGTTCTTCTCTGCAATTTTCTGAATATGGGAGGATAAATCCTGCCCCGGTTTTAATAAGTATTGTTGGATGGTCCGATCCTGTCCCAGGTCCCGGAACAACGCCACTGTATTCTTATTATAATTCATAAAACAAAAAACATCAATAGTTCTGATGTTATTTTTCTTAAAATAATTTAAAAAATCCTGATAATCATAAAAATAAGACCCGTTACTGTCCGAAACACCGGCAAAAAGCAAAGTATTTCCTTCCTCTGTTTTAATCAGAATATTTTCAATACATCCCGCGTTGATTACCGTCAGGGAATCATACTTAGAAAGTCGGTATTGTTGAATACTTCCCGCCGTCAGACAAAAGACCAGACTGAATAAAATAAGGAAGTTCTTTTTTCGCAGGAAGAGGAAATAACAAAACACCAGCAAAAAGCAATAAGCCGCAATCAAAAAGCGGTTTGGTGTTGCCAGCTCAAAAGAAGGGATTTTTGCAAGCCATTCCAATGGGCCAAACAAAAGCTCTGTCATAATGTCCAATAAAGCGGCTCCAAAGGGAGCAAGAGCGGGAAACAGAGCAGCAATTCCTGCAAAGAGAAAGACGCTCGCCAATAAAATCGGAAACAAAGGAATCACAACAATATTTGCCAGAACAGACACCGCCGGTAGCTGATGATAAAAACAGAGTAACACCATAATGGATATTAAATAGGAAGAAATTGACACAGAAACCAAATCAAGGAATTGGGATTGGCCAACTCTTTTCTCCGTAACCTCATGAATGATCGGGAAAAAGATTAGGATTCCCAGGGTTGCGGTAAAGGAAAGAAGAAAGCTTGCCCCAAACAGCTGATCGGGTTGAAACAGCAAAATAATAAATGCCGCAATGAATAAGGAATTTACTGAATCGGATTCTGTCCATAAGCAATCGGCAAGCAAAAATAAAAATCCCATCATACATGCCCGAAGCACCGGTGCCTGTCCGCCCATAAAAAGAGCCAGAAAGATGGGGAGGGGCAAACAAAGCCAGCGGTTTGCCGGAAAGGGTATCCGCAAAAGCGTTAAAAATGACAGAAAGGACAGCAATAAAATAGAAACATGAAGTCCCGATACAGAAAGAATATGAGATGTCCCCGTTTGATTAAATAAGGATTGTTGAACGGAGGTGACGCCAGATCGGTTTCCTGTAGTAATGGCAATCAGAACACCCTTCCAGGAAGAGGAGAGAGTTCCGTTTAACAATGCCATCATCTTTTCCCGCAAACGAAGGGGAGCATATCGGACTTTGTTCCATAAAGAAAGGGGCAGAATAGAAAGCTTCGGATTCTGGCAGTAAAGAGAATATCCTTCGTTGACCAGATAGGTTCCGAATCCGTCCGTTTCCTGTTTCATCACTTTGGAGGAAGACAATAATCCCGTTCCCCGAATCGCTGTTCCTGCCGGTAAAGCTTCGTTGGTGCTCATCCATAGCTTCAAAAAAGTTCTTTCATTATTTAATTGTGTCAGAGAAACCTGATAAGAATATTGTCCGTTGGTTCCTTCCCTGCCCACATCGCTGATAACTCCTTCAAAAGAGGCGACCGTTTGGTGCAGATCGGTCGGGCGGTCTATGATAATGGTCTGTTGCGTACGAAGACCTGCAGCACCCAAACCGAAAAAGAGAATCATCACAAGATAAGCAATTGATTTTTTCCAAAAGGCAATTCCGCAACAAAGCAGAAGAAATAAAACACCGCAAAACAAAATCTGCTTTGCGGCTTGTGCATAACAATAAATTCCTGCCATAAAGGACAGGCAAAACCAAATAATTGGCCGTTTCATTATGTCGGGTCATCCTCCAGTGCATTTTCCAACCATACTTCCGCCAAGTCCAATGCCCGGTATAACCCTTCACGGTCAACCTTTTTCAACACTTTTTCCTTGCCGTTGCCGAAATTTGTCTGAAGGGTAACGGTAACATCGGTTGCAACCTGTAAATCATTCATATCCTCTGTCTGATTCACTGTCATCATAATGATGTATTTATCTTCCGGATTCCCATAATATAAAATTTTTCCGTTTCTGATCAGGGGCTTTCCGTGATATAACAGAAATTCCTGCTTCTTTTTCTTCTCAGCCAAATCAAAAACCTCCTCAAAATATCACAAATTACTTTTATTATACCATAAAATAATATAAAGGTAAAGAAATTTTTCGTTTTTTTAAAAAAAATAAGAAAATTTTTTCAAAAAGGCTTGCAAGATTGGAAAAATAGTGTTATAATGAGAGTATGTCAGAGTGGAAAAGTCTATTTTTCCTTTGACACAATGCTATTTTACAGCGATTTTTCGTTTGTAACAGCTGTAACGCGATTTGTTTACAGTTTTGTTACAAGTGAAAAATACCATTGACTTTGAGGAAAAGCAATGGTATAATCGTTTCAGACGATGGTGTAAGAGGCAAGAACTGCAACAACCTGTATTGGCGTACATATTGTTGCAAAAGGCAGTCGGAAGGCAGAAAAGGAAGAGATGTCTTTCGGCTTTGGCAAACAGAAACTCTTCCAAAAAACAATTTAAGAACAAGGGAGGATTTGAGGTATGAAAAATCTCAAAAAAGTAATGGCATTGGTAATCGTGCTGTCTATGGTAGTTAGCATGTTTACCGTAATGACCGCTTCCGCAGCTGATTTCGAAGATGTTGTCGGCACTGTTTATGAGGAAGCTGTTATGACCCTGGCTCCTATGGGAGTTATTGCTGGTTACGAAGAAGGCGAATCTGTTGTTTTCAAGCCTGAACAGGTTGTAACCAGAGCAGAAATGGCTGCATTCATTATCAGAGCATTAGGTCTGGGTGCAACCGCTAAAGCTGACACTGATTTCACCGATGTTCCCAAAGATTTCTGGGGTTCCGGCGCAATCAAAATCGCTAACAAGAGAAATATCGTTGTTGGTTATGGCGACGGTACTTTCGGTCCCGACGATCAGGTAAGCTTTGAAGCTGCTGTAAAAATGCTGGTATGTGCATTGGGTTATGAAGAAGACGCTAAAGACAACGGCGGTTGGTCTGTAGGTTACCTCACCGTTGCTGATAAAGCTGACATCGACCTGTTGGCTGGCTTGGAAGACAAACTGGCTGATCCCACTGCTGGTTGTGACAGAGGAACTGTAGCTCTGTTGCTGCACAATGCTCTGGATGTTAACATTCAGAATGTTACTTACTACAACGGAGAAGTTCTGTCCAAGACTTTGACAGGAAACACCATGCTTTCTGAAATGGGCTACTACAAGTTCTCTGAAGTTGTAATCGATGCAACTGATAAGGCTACTGCTTCTGATAAAGAAATCAGAAAAGATGGCTACATTGCACTTGATGGATACAACAACCTGAAGATGAAGGATGGCGGCTACGATCTGAATCCTTACCTGGGACAGAAAGTTACTCTGTACGCTTCCTATGATAAGACTCTGAAAGAATACACCGTCGTATCCGTAGTTGGAACTAGCGTTGAAAGTGATGTTGTAGTTTTGGATGTTGCTGACATTGTTAAAGCAATGGTTGGAAATAAACTGTATTTCTATGTTGACAAAGAAAGCAGCAGCAAAACTGATTACTATACTTTAGCTCCTGCAGCTGAACTGGAAATCGTTTATAACAATGCACCTGTTGCTGAATTGGAACGCGATTATTCCTTGATCACTGACAATTCCAACGGTACTATCACTCTGATTGATTCTGAAGGCGAAGACGGCATTTTTGAAAAGGCTGTTGTTGAAACCTACAAAAACTATCAGGTAGCTGATATCGATGTGGATGAAAACACACTGATCTTTACTAACAACACTGAAATCGAACTGGATAACAGCAGAGAAACCAACAAACCTAAGTTCACTATCTTAAATGCTGAAGGAACTGAACTGGCTCTGGCTGATCTGGCTGAAGACGATGTTGTATCTATCTACTCTAATGTATATCCTCTTCAGGAAACCAATGGCGTAGATTATGTAACTGGTGCAGCAACCTTGAAGATCGTTGCTTGCAACGAAACTGTTGAAGGTGTTGTAACTCAGACTCAGGTAAGCGCTGACAAAGTTTACATTGACGGTGAAGCTTACGAAGTAACAGATAATATCGACGATCCTGCTTATGATCTGGAAGCTGAAGGTATCTACTTCTTGGATTTCAACGGCAAAATCGCTTTTGCTGATGCTGATCCTGTGATCGATAACTTTGAATATGCTTTCGACGGAAGCCAGGATGGTAGAAAGATTACTCTGAATACTATCGACGCTAATGGCGAAGAAAAAGAATATCAGATGGCATCTACTGTTAAGGTAAATAATGTTCCTTATTCTTTGAGCAAGGATGCAGATTGTGATGCTTTGGTAGCTGCTCTGAAGATCAAAACCGACCAATACGGTGGTTTAACTGACAAGTACATTGTTTCCTTGAAGACAAATTCTGATGGTAAAGTTACCAGAATTAACCTGATCGGTGCTGTGGATACTGACACCTCCATCTATTCTAGAAATGATAGCATGTTGGGCGACTATCCTCTGACCGGAAAAACTGTTATCTTCTCTACTCCTAAGGGAGCATTTGATGCAGAAGATATCAAGGTTCTCAGCAAGGATTCTTTAAATAATGACAAAGAATATGAATATGTAATCTATCAGTTGGATAAGAACAACAATGTAACCGCTATGGTTGTATATAGCAAAGACGGTGAAGTTGATGAAAACAATGATATCGCTGTAATCCAGAGCGTATCTACTGTTAAGGAAGGTGACGATACCGTTCTGAGCCTGACCATGATTCAGGGTGGAAAGGTTGTTACCGTGAAGACAGCTGAAATAGACTCTTTGGATAACTATATTCAAACAGACAAAGAAGGAAATGTAACAGACTATTCTGACGATGCACAATACGGTGATTCCTATAAAGTTGCTTACGGCGCATATCCCGGACAGATCATCGCTTATGCTACCAACTCTACCGGTGCAATCACAGGCGATACTTACAGACTGTTCCCCAGACACACCACTGCTGCTGATTGGGATGCAAACGGCTATGATTACTGGAAGAATATGAAGTTCCAGACTTGGAATTACACTCCTGATACTGTAAAAGCAAATGCTGATTTGATTATCACTGCTGGTACAGTTAACGAAGTAAATACCAAGAACGGTACAATCGAAGTTGCAACCAAGGCTGTAGGCGTTGACACAACTGTAAACATCAGCTACACCAATGCAAGAATAGTAGTTGTTGATACCAATAACGGTCTGGCTGAAGATCTGGCTGTAAGAGTTGGTAAATCTACTGATATTAAGAAGAATGACTATGTAGTTGTTCGTCGTGACAGAAACACTGTTAAAGATATCGTAGTTTACAAGAGCTTTAAAACAGATTGGCAATAATAACTGAATAACAGTTAACAAAAGAACCGGCGCTTATGCGTCGGTTCTTTTTTATACAGAAAAGCCCATGCCTCGAACAATGAAATAAAAATCTTATGTTAAAAATAGATTACATCATCAAAACCCTCTTGACAGATGACAATTTTTGTATTACAATAGTATTGTATTCTTGTTTATTATGGTGGCGCTCTTGTGGTTGGGAGCGATGTAATAGAAGAAAGCCCTTGCTTTCGGTAAAAGAATCTCTACGGAATCTTTCCGTTTTAGTGATATTTATTGAAAATACAAAACTCATCTGTTTATGGGACAGGTGAAACATAGTATAAGCGCTTTTGGAAGTTAACCGCCATTGAAGCCGGTAAAATGCCGGTCTTGGGATACTAACGAAGTATAACGGTATAAACAGCGGTTTCCGGAGCGTTTTTTTGATGCTTACGGAAACCCCAAACAAAAATGCAAGGAGGTGTTTGGTTGATGAGTCAAATAGGAATCCTTATTGGAGCTATTGTTGCTGCGTTGGTATTGTTTATCATTGGTTTCCGTCTGGGAATTACATACCGCAAAAAAGTTGCCGAAGCGGAACTGGGAAGTGCGGAAGAACAGGCAAAAGCCGTATTGAACGATGCTTATAAATCTGCTGAAAGCAAAAAGCGTGAAGTATTGCTGGAAGCAAAAGAAGAAAGCCACAGACTGCGCAGTGAATGTGATAAGGAAATAAAAGAACGGCGGAATGAAATTAACCGCCAGGAAAGACGAATTCAACAAAAGGAAGAGCAGCTAGACAAAAAATTTGAGACAATGGAGAAAAAAGAAGCCGCCATTGCCCAGAAAGAAAAAGAAGTAGAAGGGTTAAAAGCCAAGACCCAGGAAATCTACGAAAAAGAACTGGCTGAATTGGAAAAAGTTGCAGGAATGTCTGTAGAAGAAGCCAAAGAAGTGCTTTTGAAAAATGCAGAAAACGAAGTAAAGCACGAAATGGCAATGATGATTAAAGATGTGGAAACCCGTGCCAAGGATGAGGCTGAAAAGAAAGCCAAAAATATTATCGGTATGGCAATCCAGAAATGTGCTGCAGACCATGTAACTGAAACTACTGTATCGGTAGTACCTCTGCCTAACGATGAAATGAAGGGCAGAATTATCGGTCGTGAAGGTCGGAATATCCGTTCTTTGGAAACCCTGACCGGTATTGATTTGATTATTGACGATACTCCTGAGGCAGTCATCCTGTCCGGTTTTGATCCGGTGCGCAGAGAAGTTGCCCGCATTGCTTTGGAAAAACTGATTTCTGACGGCAGAATTCATCCTGCCAGAATTGAAGAATCGGTAGAACGGGCAAAGAAAGAGGTAGAAACCAAAATTAAAAATGAGGGTGAGCAGGCAACCTTTGAAACAGGGGTGCATGGTCTTCATCCCGAATTGGTCAGATTGCTGGGTAAAATGTGCTTCAGAACCAGCTACGGTCAGAATGTATTAAAGCATTCTATTGAAGTTTGCCATTTGGCAGGGATTATGGCAGCTGAACTGGGTGCTGATGTAGCCCAGGCAAAACGCGCAGGCTTGCTCCATGATATTGGTAAATCTGTTGACCACGAAATCGAAGGATCTCATGTTACCATTGGTGCAGATCTGGCTAAGAAATACGGCGAAAGCAAAGAAATTATTCATGCTATTATGGCGCACCATGGCGATGTGGAAGCAACCACCTTGGTCGCATGTCTTGTTCAGGCAGCAGATGCTATTTCTGCGGCAAGACCCGGAGCGCGTCGTGAAAATCTGGAAACCTATATCAAACGGTTAGAACAGTTAGAAGAAATCGCAAACTCCTTCAACGGAGTAGAACGCTCCTTTGCTATTCAGGCAGGACGCGAAATCAGAATCATGGTAAAACCCGATGATGTGAATGACGATAATATGGTTGTCATTGCCCGCGACATTGTAAAAGAAATTGAACGGACAATGGAATATCCGGGTCAGATCAAAGTCAATGTGATTCGTGAAACCAGAGCGATTGATTACGCAAAATAATAGAGCGAATAAGAAATTGACCGGGCGGCAGTAATGCCGCCCGTGATGTTTCATAAGGCTTGGAAGGGGATTGAAAATGAAAATTCTGGCGATTGGCGATGTGGTAGCCAGACCTGGAAGAGAGTGCATTGAGCGGCACCTGAGACAGTTAAAAAGAGAAACGGGTGCAGACCTTTGTATTGTAAACGGTGAAAATGCGGCAGGAGGGAATGGCATCCGCCGCTCCGATTACGATTTGTTGATTGAAAACGGAGCCGATGTGATTACCACCGGAAATCATGTGTGGGGAAATCGGGAAATTGTAACGATGTTTGATGACAATTTGTCTATTATCCGCCCTGCCAATTACCCCCCCTCTGTATATGGAAAAGGGGCTATGGTGGTGGACTTGGGGCGGTATCTGGTTGGTGTCATCAATCTGATGGGTCGTGTAGGATTGGAGCCACTGGACTGTCCTTTTCGCGTGGGAGAACAGCTTGTGAAAGAATTAAAAAAGGAATGTAACATCGTTGTTGTAGATTTTCATGCAGAGGCAACTAGTGAGAAACTGGCGCTGGCAAATTATCTGGACGGGTCCGTGAGCGTGGTGTTTGGTACCCATACCCATATTCAGACAGCGGATGAGCGGATTCTTCCCGGGGGAACGGGATATATTACAGACATTGGCATGACGGGCGTGGTTCACTCTGTCCTTGGTATGGATGTTGGGGTTGCGGTGGAGCGGTTTGTCAATCGGATGAATCATCGTTATGTGGAGGCAACGGGCGAAACGGAGCTTCGGGGCGCCCTCTTTACCGTTGACCCGGCAACAGGGAAAGCCACGGCAGTAGAACGAATCGTACGATAAGAAAAAGAGCTTTGATGATATGCACCCCAAAAGTTAGACACTTTTGGAGGTGCATATTTTTATGAGCAAAAAAGGACAAAAACAAAGAAAGTACTCGCCAGAATTCAAAGCATCTGTTATAATGGATATGCGGGAACATCGATTATCGTATTG
>JAZNYR010000256.1:0-2369 GCA_045594525.1 Clostridia bacterium
TTAAGGTGGCTTTGCCCCCTTAACAACCCCTATTTTATAAAATGAAAAAAAGCGGGTGCAGTGTTGTGCCCGCTTTTTTAAAAGATTGGAGGAACCGGAATGAAACAGTTGATGAGTTTAATTATTCTGGATGGCTTTGGAATCAACAATGCAACACAGGGCAATGCCATTCATTCTGCCAAAACACCAAACCTGGATGCTTTGTTTGCAAAATATCCTCATACCCAGATTGCAGCCAGCGGTATGGATGTAGGACTCCCCGAAGGACAGATGGGAAATTCCGAGGTTGGTCATACTAATATTGGTGCAGGCAGAATCGTGTATCAGGAATTGACCCGCATTACCAAATCCATTCAGGATGGAGATATGTTTGAAAATTCTGAATTGAAAAATGCCATGGAGGCTTGCGTGAAGAATGGAACCGCTTTGCACTTGTTAGGACTTTTGTCTGACGGCGGTGTGCATAGCCACAATACCCACCTGTATGCCTTAATCGAAATGGCAAAGAAGATGGGTGTCAAAGATATTTGGGTGCATTGCTTCTTGGACGGAAGAGATGTACCTCCCCAGAGTGGGAAGGATTTTGTTCAGGAATTACAAGATAAATTACAAGAAATCGGTGCAGGAAAAGTAGCAACCGTGATGGGTCGCTATTATGCAATGGACCGTGACAACCGTTGGGACCGTGTGGAAAAAGCATACAATGCTATGGTAAAAGCAGAGGGCGTATCCGTTCCCTGTCCCGTATGTGCCGTTGCTAATTCCTACAAAGAAGAGGTTACCGACGAATTTGTGGTTCCTGCAGTGGTTGAGGGATTTGAAGGGATCAAGGAAAAGGATTCCATGATTTTCTTTAACTTCCGTCCCGACCGTGCAAGAGAAATTACCAGAACCTTTGTTGACCCTGAGTTTGATGGATTTGAACGGAAGTATTTCCCTGTTCAGTATGTGTGTATGACCCAGTATGATGCGGCAATGCCCAATGTGTCCGTTGCCTATAAGCCTGAAAGCTTAACGGATACCTTCGGGGAATATATCAGCAAAAAGGGCTTAAAACAGCTTCGTATTGCAGAAACGGAAAAATACGCCCATGTTACTTTCTTCTTTAACGGGGGCGTAGAAAAAACCTATGAGGGAGAAAGCAGAATTTTGGTCAACTCTCCCAAGGTTGCCACTTATGATTTGCAGCCTGAAATGAGTGCTTACGAAGTCACCGAAAAGGTATGTGAGCAAATCAGAGGGGGCGAGCTGGATGTGATTATCCTAAACTTTGCCAACTGTGATATGGTAGGGCATACAGGCGTGTTTGATGCAGCCGTTTCGGCAGTAGAAGCGGTTGATACCTGTGTAGGAAAAGTAATGGACGAAATTGAAAAGGTCAATGGGATTGCCATTATTACCGCTGACCACGGTAACGCAGATTGCATGGTGGATGATACCACAGGCGGACCTTTCACCGCTCATACCACCAATCCTGTTCCCCTCCTTCTCAATCAGAAGGATGCCAAGCTCAAGGAAGGCAGACTTGCCGATATTGCTCCCACTATGCTAGATTTAATGGGACTGGAAAAGCCAGCATCCATGACAGGCGAATCCTTGCTGGTGAAATAAGAATTGAACAAATAAAACCCCTCTTTCGAAATCCCGAAAGAGGGGTTGCTTTTTAGTTAATTTCGTCTATGTCCAGACTGTATCCAAACACTTCACCAACTGATTTAATTCTTCCCTTTAAGGTTACAATATCGCCTTTTGACAGTTCCATAACCCTTGACTTTTGTTCCTCTGATTTCATATAACATTGTACACCAATAATGGCAAAATCGTTGTTTGAGGGCAAAAGGGAGATATAAGAACCGCTACTGTCAATAGTGCTGAGTCTGCCGGTGATTTCCACATACTGTTTATTATATTTGTTTTCTGCATTCATTGCGTTTTCTTCTAAATCGGACATCAATTCCGATACATCATAGCTGATGTATTCTATTTGTTCCTGTTGTTTTGGTTCTTGTTGAGAAGTGGTGGTTTCGTTTCCGTTACCTATACTGGAAATGATTCCAATTACTACGATAACCGCCAACGCAATAAACCAAACTCTCTTATAGAATGGTTTTTTCACTTTTCCTCCGCAATGGGGACACACTTTGGCATTCTTTGCAATTTCTTTTTCACAAATATTGCATACCTTCAATTTTTTCTTTTCGTTTGACATATCATGTTCCTCCAATAAAATTGATTTTAGAAACTTTCTATCATTATTATATCATACTATCCTTAAAAAGGCAATAGTATCTTATAAATTTATTTATATTTTGTTTTGTAAAGGATATAATGAGTAGAGAATGTAAAAGGGTGGTATAATATGGATTTGA
>JAZNYR010000257.1:0-6006 GCA_045594525.1 Clostridia bacterium
TGATACTCCAAAAGATATACAAAATACATTTATAGTGCTTCCATATTTTTTTCCAATAGCTCTAACTAAAGAATAATTGAAAGAATTTATCCCTCCTCTAACAGTTCCCCAACCATCAGCAAGAAAAGCGATTATCATGTAAAGTTCCTCCTTAGTGCAATTTGTCATATTATACCATATTTCGGCAAATAATGCAATTGGCAATAGGGAGAAATATAAAGTATATATTTTAACATCCTGCAACATAGTGTTTAAATAGATTTTGTTGTTTCAGTTCCGCCTACATATTTGATTTTAATTCTATTCGGTGAAATTACCATAACTGATTCAACTGTATTTCTTACAACTGCATCAAAATATTCAAGCATGTTGATTTCGTTCTCATTTATATAAGCTTCAATGTCATTCATTTCACCTTTTGAAGATTCTTTAAGCTTTAAATTCAATTCTGCAAGCTCATTTTCACGCTCTTTAATTTTATCTAGATAAACTTTATTATTCTCTGCTTCATTCACAATTTGATTTAATACACTAATTTCCTTTTCGAGTTTCTTGACTTTTGATTTTATTGTATATTCATTCTGCTCATCATTCTTATGAATTACAGTCCCGATTTCATTCTTAACCATTTCGGTTATATTTGAAACATCAAGGGATGTTTGAGATAAACCTGACAGAATTGCTCGTTTTAATTTATCTTCGGGAATTGACGGGGAATTCTTACAATTTTGTATTCCAGTTTCAAGTCTCTCTGAGCATCTCCACACAATTCTCTTCTTACCATTTCGTGCCCAGGTTACTCTTCTATACCTCGCACCGCATTCTGCACAAAACACAATTCCGGTTAAAGCATAATTTGAAGAAAACGAAATTGACTTATCCCTCGTATAGTTTCTTCTCCGTTTCATTTCATCCTGAACCATATCAAAAATTTCTCTGGATACTATTCCCTCATGACTATTTTCAACATAATACTGAGCAACCTCACCTTTATTTCTTGCTACAGTTTTAGTTAGGTAATCAACAGTATATGTCTTCTGTAGCAATGCATCACCTTTATACTTTTCGTTCTTCAGAATTCCGCTTACCGAATTAGAACTCCACCTCTTATTACCCGTTGGAGATTCTATCTGATTTTCCTCAAGCCATTCTATGATATCTTTTATAGAATTACCCTCAAGATACAGATAAAACATTTTCCGAACTACTGCAGCTTCTTCGGAAATGATTTCAGGTTGTCCATTTTCTCCTCTTTTGTAGGCATACAGCGAAAACGGAAACGGAAATTTGCCTTCCTTGTATCCCATTCTCTTTCCTCTTGTTATATTCATGCTAAGTGATTCACTTTCAGCCTGAGCAAAAGCGCTAAACCAAGAGAGAAAAATCTCACTTGACGGATCAAGTGTGTTAATCCCTTCTTTATCAAATCTAATTCCGATATTCTTGAGTTTTAATTTCCTTATATACCCTAAACAGTCAAGCTGATTCCGTGCAAATCTCGAAATTGATTTTGTAAGAATTAGATCAATTTTACCTTTTTCACACATCTCAATCATTCTCATGAATTCTGTTCTTTTTGTATCATTTAAGCCACTAACGCCAAAGTCTACAAATACATCTACTAAAGTCCAATTAGGATTTCCTTCAATTTCATTCTTATAA
Source organism: Clostridia bacterium (assembly GCA_045594525.1). GTDB lineage: Bacteria > Bacillota > Clostridia > HGM11514 > HGM11514 > SIG438. Next base: position 1,663 of record JAZNYR010000257.1, read on the forward strand.
TGCACTGTCTGAGTTTCAAGACTATTTTCCTGTTCTTCCTTTTCTGTGCTTACTCTGCAATATGCTGCGACATTAAGTTTTGCTTTATCGTCTTTGATTTTAGGAAATATGGTGGCAGGTATTTCAATTACTTTCTTCATCACTAATAACCTCCACATATTCCTCTATTATTTTCAGCATCATTTCAGCAGAAATCCAACACATGAAATGCATTGCAATTTCTTTGTGCGCATAGGTGCCACCACCCCTGCCTCGCCTCGATACAATGCCAACGGCTTTAGTTCTGTCAATCCAAATCTTGGGTGTAAGAGTCATTTTTTTACCCAGAATTAAATCAACAAAATTCTCGTTGTGTTTTTTCTCCCAAAGTGCAAGAAACTTAACTGTATTTTCATCCCTTAACCAATTGTGAATTGTATATCCGGCTTGAATGTTACTACAACCTTTTGCCAATTCTGTCAATGAAATGTACCCGGGATTTTGCTTCACCATTGTTTGCTTATGTTCTCGTTTCTTTTTGTTAAATTCTACTCTTGGATTTTTCATTCTGCCGTATTTCCAGAGTTCGCATTCATTATAGAGATTTTCTAAAACTTCATTATAAACCTCAATGCTAATCTTACCTGAATCCAATAGTGGTTTTAAATATTGTTCATTCGCAATAACATATTGAAGTTGATTTTGAACTGCTGATTTGCTCATATATAATTACCCCTTTCTACTTTATGGAATAATTATATACCAAATCTGCAATTCTACCTATCACCATCTTCTTCTGTCGTTTCTTGCCCTAAACATTTTTTCTTTAGTCGCAGTACGATAGTCTTCATCTGATACTATGTAGCAATTATTCTTATTGTCTATTGTTTTGCTAATAGTAACTACTGACCATTCTTCCTTACCAGTAGGAGAATTGATACCAAGTCTAATTAATTCCGCTTGAATTTGCAATAAACTCAAGCCTTGAATACACATCTTATACATCCATCTAATTATTTCAGCTTCATCTTCTTTGATATATACCATGCCTTTGTCATCTCTTACAAAACCGTAAGAAATTCTACCGAATGTTCTCGATTCATATAATCCTAATTTTGTCATTTTATTTTCCTCTCTTTCATTACCATTTTCACATTTGTATTTTAAATTCATTTCATCAATAATTGCATTTTTCATCTCCCCCAGCTCCTTATTTAAATTATTTTTAATTTTCTTACCTAATATGTTTTGTATCATTTTATGCACTCCTCTCTATAAATAAAAAACACATCTTGATTTCACTCAAAATGTGTTTTTTAATTCTATATTAATTTTTAAAAGTTAAGCATATTCATATTTAAACACTTTTTTCAACCTTCATAATCACCATTGTCCTTGTGCAATTCCTCTATTTCATCCCACTCCTTTTGTACAAATTTACTCAAATTCATTCTAAACCTATGCATTCTCAGGTTAATTAACTATGTTAATTAATTATATCACAAGCAAAAAAAATGGCAACTATAATATGATGATTGTCACAAATAAATTTCAAGCAAAATCTCCAATAATTTTTTATTGCCAAAAAGGAAGAAATTGTGTATAATTATAGTAACTGTTTTAATGATATAGAAAATGGAGGCAACAAATGAAAAAAAAGATTCTTACTTTTGCCATGGTTATTGTTTTGTGTTTTGCTTTCCTTCAACAGTCCTTTGCAGCACCAACAAGAAACACTGCCGCTTCAAAGTCTGCCAAGACGGGTACAATTGTGATGGAAAACAAATTCTTACAACCGCCGGATGTACAGTATTCTGATGCTGCATTGCTTCTTGATATGAATTCCGGAAGATTACTTTACGGAAAAAATATTGACAAACGCGTGTTTCCGGCAAGTACAACCAAAATAATGACAGGCATCTTGGCAATTGAATTAGGTAATTTAGATGAGATTGTAACTGCAAGTCCCGAGGCGATTGAACCTATCACCATATATGATTCACAAATGGGTTTGCGGGTGGGTGAAAGCCTCCGTCTTAAGCATCTGGTCAACGCAATGCTGATTCCTTCTGCAAACGATGCCGCAAATGTGATAGCTGTACATCTTGCCGGTTCTATAGAGGACTTTGCTGCAATGATGAACCAAAAAGCAAAAGAACTGGGCATGAACCATACGCATTTTGAAAACGCCTGCGGAATGCATGACGACAACCATTATACAACAGCACGGGATCTTTCTATCCTTGCCCAGTACGCGATGAAAAATGAAACCTTTTGCAAAATTGTAAAAACTGCCACTTATAGAATTCCGCCAACAAACAAGTTTGATGACAGCCGCATTTTGGAAAATACCAATTTATTTTTAAGTTCAGCCTTCCACCGCAATGCACTGTGCACAGGGATCAAAACAGGGCACACTTCAGAAGCCGGATACTGCCTTGTATCTTCGGCACAAAAAAACGAAATGTATCTGCTTTCCATCGTTCTGGGCTGTCCCAATGAAGATTTAGAATCAAAAGCATATTCCTACATAGATTCAAAATCCCTGTACGATTTTGGGTTTCAAAATTATATCAACAAAAAGGTGGCAACCCCGGGAGATATTGTTCACAGTGCAAAGGTATACGAAGCAAAAGGGAAAACCCCCGTAAACCTGACAGTGGATACTCCCATCAATGCACTTATTTCCTCCGGCAATAGTGACCGACAGGAAATAGAAGCCGAATTCAATCTCCCCGAACAAATCCCCGCGCCAATCGCCGCAGGAAGTGTGTTGGGAACTGTCACCTATTCCTATCATGGAACAAAAATGGGCACAGCAAATCTGATTTCAATCAACGATGTGGAAAGAAGCATATTCCTTCACCTCATCCATATCGTCACAAAAATTGTTCTCAGTCCCTTCTTCTTTATTCCGGTCATTCTTCTATTGCTGATCCTCCGCCAAAACAGGAAAAGAAGACTCCGAAAAAAACGCCGTCAAGAACGACGAACTCGTTATGCACAACAATCGGGCCGGTCAGATTATTTGAAATAAAAAGAGTTACAAGAATACCGAAAGGGTCTGTAGCATCCTACAGGCCCTTTTTTCTTACAAGTAAACCGTAAGCATATTTTCTAAAAAGGGGGAAAAAATAGCAAAAAAGGAGGGGGAGTAAAATGGTTACATCATTTTTCCGAACGGTCATTTTATATTTTGTGCTGGTGCTGTTTTTAAGGCTGATGGGAAAACGGCAGATTGGGGAATTACAGCTGACAGAGCTTGTGGTAACATTGCTCATTGCCGACCTTGCCTCCATTCCCATGCAGGCAACGGATATCCCCTTTCTTACAGGGTTTATTCCTATGCTCACCCTGCTGGTGCTGGAAATTGCCATGTCTTATCTTACTTTAAAATGCCCCCGCTTTCATCAGCTGGTGTCCGGCTCCTCTATGATTTTGATTGACCACGGAAAAATTGACAGAAAAATATTGGCTCGACTTCGGTTTACCCTGGAAGATTTAATTGAAGGACTTCGTCTGAAACAAATTGAACGGATAGAAGATGTGGAATTTGCCATTTTGGAAACCAACGGGCAGTTGAGCGTATTCGAAAAATCCGAAACCGCCGCTCTTCCCTGGCCCATTATTTTGGACGGGCATTTAGACAAACGCGCCATGAAGCAGGTTGGAATTACGGAAGAATGGGTAATGAATTATCTAAAAAAACAGGGGATCACCTCTGTCAGTCAGGTATTTTTACTCAATGCTGACGACCGCAAAAACTGTTATCTGGTCAAAAAGGAGGATGTATGAGCCGTTATTGGTACGCGTTACTTGGTGCTTTATTGCTGGTTCTTATGATAGGAGGCGGAATGTACTATGTGAACAAGGTGACAAATGAAATGGAAACCTTGGTCAAAGAGGTACAAGACCAATTAGAACAGGGCAATCAGACTCAGGCAAAAGAAATGTTACGAGACAGCAATTCCCTTTGGGAGCAAAAAAGAATGAAACTGGAAGCCATGCTGGACCACACCTCCCTGGAACAAATCAGCATTTCCCTGTCTGAGGCGAAAGCATTTTTGCAGTACGGAAAAATCGACCACTGTGCCGCACTCTGTCAGACTGTGTTACAAACCCTCCGTGCCCTTCGTGAAGACCAGTTAATTGGCTTGCATAATTTATTTTAACCAAAACGCAAGCTGTCAAAAAAGGACTATGGTTTTTTCATAGTCCTTTGAGGGGCTGTAGCAAAATGCACAGACCGCATAAAGCAAAATCATGGCGAGATAAGGTCATTAGAAACAATAAAATTCAAAAAGCATGAGAAAATCAAATGTAGAAATTTGTCTTAAAACAAATTTCTTTTATTTTCCTGCTTTA
>JAZNYR010000258.1:0-2083 GCA_045594525.1 Clostridia bacterium
CCCCGCAGTTTAGTGCAAGACAGATTGTCCCTGCCTGCAATGATGTAAGCGTATAACGAAGTCCCAGCATACTCTTAAGTCCGTACGGCACGCCGTAAAAAACAAAGAAGGCGAGAACTATCATCGGGACTCCGCGTATGACATTGACATACACCGTAGAAATAGCTCTGCTTATTTTATTATCCACCACACTGGATAAACCAAAAACGATTCCCAATATGCATCCGAAAAACAATCCGCATAAAGCAAGAAGCAAGGTCTGTCCCATTGCAGCAAACAAAAGCGAACCGTATGTACTTAAAATCTGACTCATGGAATGAATCCTCCCACATGATGTAAGGGCATCGGATTAACCAATGCCCTTTTGTGTTTTACTTATCAGCCGAGATATTTTGCAATGATCTCATCATATTTTCCGTTTTCACGGATATTCTTCAGACCCGCATTGAAAAGGTCTATCAATTCTTGCTTTGTTTCATCAAAGATAGCGAAACCGTACTGGGCAGGTTCGTTTTCTGTTCCTTCCACAAACTTCATATCCAGCTCACCGGTTTTAATGTTATACTTGAGGATGGGGGTATCGTCTAAGCATGCATCAACCTGACCGCCCATTACTGCCTGATACATATCAGGAGAGGTGGAGAAGGTAACCACTTCAAAACCGTACTCATCTTTGATGCTTTCTGCATACTGGTTACTCATGGTACCATTTTTCACAGCAACTTTCTTGCCTTTCATATCAGCAAAGCCTGTGATGTCAGAATCACTTGCAACAGCCATACCCTGAGTAGCATCATAATAACCGTCAGAGAATGTCCAACCTGTTTCTTTTCTTTCATCCGTAATAGATGCACCGGCAATCATACCGTCTGCCTGACCTGCCTGACATGCAGCGATAGCCGCATCCCAGCCGATGTACTGAAGGTCATAAGTAAAGCCCTGATCTTCAGCGATTGCAGCTAAAATATCCATATCGATACCAACGATGTTACCATCAGCATCCTGGAATTCAAAGGGACTGAATCCCTTATCGGTTGCAATCACAAAATTCTTTCCTTCTTCATTCTGTGCAACTTCTCCGCCGCTGCATGCAACAAAGGTAAAGCACAGAACCAGCGCCATGGCCAAATACAATACTTTTTTCATTTTTTTACCTCTTTCTTTTATAAATTTAAACAATTTAATCTTATTATACTATAAATTTTCAAAAATAGCAATATCTTTTTTTAAAAAACAAAAATATTTTTATTCAACACCCTTCCCCGTTTTTTCTGTTCAGAAGAAAAACAGCAAAGAGAATCAAAATAATCCCGAAGATTCCCCCCGTTTCCAGGGATTCCTTGTACACAGCCGTTCCTAACAGTGCCGCCACCATGGGTTCTACAAAGGCAAGAATCGCCGCTTTTCCCGGAGGGGTATTTTGCAATCCTGCAGTATATAACGCAAAGGGGGAGGCTGCCGTGATCACTCCCACGCCGACACACCAAAGAATTGTACGAAAAGAACCGGAAGCAATCAGCTTTGCTGCCATATCCGGTACATTACAAAAAAGCAATGCTCCTGCCGCAGCAAACAAAAATGCATAAGCCGTTACTGTAAGAGGGGCATATTTTTTCAAAAGCACCGTACCGAAAATACTGTAAGACGCATAACTGATTCCTGAAAGCAGACCCATCACAACGCCTAATACACTTGCTTTTCCCGTGCCTGTTACCAATGCACAGCCTCCGAATGCCGCAAGTAAAGAGATTCCTTTTACTACGGTCATTTTTTCTCCAAACCGGATGACCGAAGTCATCAGCACAAAAAAAGGGGCTGTATAGAGCAAAATTGCCGCCACCGCCATAGAACTAAGTGAGATGGCAGAAAAATAAAACACACTCATGAAAAAGATGCTGACAATTCCTGTCAGAGCAAGCAAACCGAAATCTTTTTTCTCCACCTTTCGCTTTTCCTTTTCCGAAACCGCCAGAACAATCAGAAAAACAATGGCCGCCACCGTAAGACGAATGGCAGAAATCTGAAGAGTGGTCAGTCCCAGGGTTTCCATATAGCGGACAAAAATCCCCATTGTCCAAGTCGG
>JAZNYR010000259.1:0-2900 GCA_045594525.1 Clostridia bacterium
TGTTTGGTTATTCCTACGGTTCCTTCTTGCTGGAAGTAACTGAGGAATGTGACGCAGAATTGGTGGTTGGTACAACGATTGATAAGGCAGAAATTTCCTACCGTGGCGAGAGTGTATCGTTAAAAGAACTGGCTGACATATATGAAGGAAAATTAGAATCGGTATTTTCTTGCAATATTAAACAGGAAGAATCGGATATCCCTACTGTTTCTTACAAAGCAGAAAACCGTGTTGCACCTAAAATCAAGGTTGCAAAACCCAAAGTTTTAATTCCCGTATTCCCGGGAACCAACTGCGAATTTGATACAGCCAAAGCGTTGGCTGACGGCGGTGCGAAACCTGAAATTATTGTCATTAACAATTTGACCTCAAAAGGAATTTCTGAATCTGTTTCCTACTTTGCAAAGAAGGTGGAAGATGCACAAATGATTTTCATTCCCGGCGGTTTTTCAGGCGGTGACGTGCCTGACGGTTCCGGTAAATTTATTACAGCATTTTTCAGAAATCAGGAAGTGAAAGAGGCGGTAACCGATTTACTTGACAACCGTGACGGTTTGATGTGCGGTATCTGTAACGGATTCCAGGCACTCATTAAGTTAGGATTGGTGCCTTACGGCAGAATTTTAGAGCCGGATGAACATTATCCCACCTTAACCTATAATGTGATTGGTCGTCACCAATCCAAACAGGTGCGGACAAGGATTGCATCCAATCTTTCTCCCTGGCTTGCCAATACCAATGTGGGTGATGTTTACACCGTACCCATTTCTCACGGGGAAGGCCGTTTTATTGGTGAAAAAGAACTGATTGAACAATTAATCAAAAACGGTCAGGTTGCCACACAGTATGTGGATGATAACGAAAATCCCAGCAGTCAAGTGCAGTTTAATCCCAACGGCTCTATGTATGCCATCGAGGGAATCACTTCTCCCGACGGCAGAGTGTTTGGTAAAATGGGTCACTCTGAACGAATTGGTGACGGTTTGTATCAGAATGTTCCCGGAAATTATGATATGGGTATGTTTGCAGCTGCTGTGAAATACTTTTTATAAGAGGTGAGGGAAGATGAAGAGCGATATTGAAATTGCCCAAAGTGTGACCATGAAACCGATTACGGAAATTGCGAAACAAATTCCGATTTCGGAAGAGAATCTCGAGCAATATGGAAAGTATAAAGCCAAGGTGGATTTATCTCTGTTACAAAATGGGAAAAAGGAAAATGGCAAACTGATTTTGGTGACTGCCATTACCCCCACTCCTGCAGGAGAAGGAAAAACCACTACCACAATCGGTCTGGCAGACGGGATGAAGCGGATTGGAAAAAATGTGATTGTTGCCTTAAGAGAACCCTCTCTCGGTCCTGTATTTGGCGTCAAGGGCGGTGCTGCCGGGGGCGGTTATGCCCAAGTGGTTCCCATGGAGGATATTAATCTTCATTTTACAGGTGATTTTCATGCAATCGGTGCGGCAAACAATCTTCTTGCAGCTATGCTGGATAATCATATTTATCAGGGCAATGCTCTTAATATTGACCCTCGGAAGATTACCTGGAAACGCTGTGTGGATATGAACGACAGACAGCTGCGTTTTGTGGTAGACGGTTTGGGTGGAAAAGTCAATGGCGTTCCCAGAGAAGATGGATATGATATTACCGTTGCGTCCGAGATTATGGCAGTTCTTTGCTTATCCTCTTCTGTCACAGATTTAAAAGAACGGCTTTCAAAAATCATTGTAGGCTATACTTATGAAGATGTGCCTGTTACCGCAGGGGATTTGAAAGCACAAGGTGCTATGGCGGCGTTGTTAAAGGATGCCATTAAACCCAACTTGGTGCAAACATTGGAAGGAACCCCCGCCTTTGTTCATGGGGGACCCTTTGCCAATATTGCTCATGGCTGTAATTCAGTCATGGCAACCAAGCTTGCTTTAAAGTTAGGGGACTATGTTATAACAGAAGCGGGATTTGGTGCTGACCTTGGTGCACAGAAGTTTCTGGATATTAAGTGCCGTGTTGCAGACTTGGAACCTTCTGCAGTTGTGATTGTGGCAACCATTCGTGCTCTCAAAATGCACGGTGGTCTTGCAAAAACGGAACTGGGAGAAGAAAACTTAGACGCCTTAAAAAAAGGTGTTCCTAATCTTCTTCGTCATGTTTCTAATATTAAAGATGTGTATCAATTACCCTCAGTGGTTGCTGTAAACCGTTTCCCCACAGATACGGATGTGGAAGTACAGCTTCTTATTGATGAGTGCAAAAAACTGGGTGTCAATGTGGTATTATCCAATGTATGGGCAGAAGGCGGAAAGGGAGGAATTGAACTGGCGGAAGAAGTGGTTCGTCTGTGTGAGGAACCGAACAATTTCTCTTTCAGCTATTCTCTTGACCAAACCATTCCGGAAAAAATTGAGGCGATTGTGAAAAAAGTGTATGGCGGTGACGGTATCAACATTACTCCTGCTGCACAAAAGCAAATTGATTCCTTAACAAATCTGGGATTTGGTAAATTGCCGATTTGTATCGCAAAAACCCAGTACAGTTTTTCTGATGATCAAACAAAACTTGGTGCACCAGAAGGATTTACTGTTACAGTTCGGAATGTAAAGGTATCTGCCGGAGCAGGATTCTTGGTTGTACTGACCGGAGATATTATGACCATGCCAGGTCTTCCAAAAATTCCTGCTGCTGAACGGATTGATGTGGATGACAACGGTGTCATCAGCGGATTGTTTTAAAGTGAAAAGGAGTTGTAGCAAAATGCACAGATCGCATAAAGCAAAAAAATAGCATAAAACAGCGATTGAGAATCACAAATTGAAAGGAATTATAAAAACCTTAATGTAGAAATTTGTTTGGCAGCAAATTTCACTGATTCAATTGCTTTATGCTATAAACAAACATC
>JAZNYR010000260.1:0-6423 GCA_045594525.1 Clostridia bacterium
AGAACATGAAGAAGATTGCAAATATCCTCTGGAAAAGAGATAAGCAATTTCTATCAAGAATTATCAAAAATCTAATATATACGACACAAACCCACCTGAAAATGGTGGGTTTGTCAGCAATCTGGAAGCTGTCATAAGACAGCTTCTTTTTTTGTATAAAAAATTATATTTCACGCACAATAACAAAAAGCAATGTTAGGAAGCTGGTTATGAACTCAATACTTTTGGCAGATACAACTGCATCGAAGGAAATTTTTGATGCAGTTTGTGGATTTATTACTCCAATCAATCAAAACCAAAAACAAATTTTCTTGCAAGAGGGCCTATTGATTTCTTCTGATTTTTGTGATATGACTCCTCAATCTGTTTTGCTGATCAATGGAGATATTTCTTTGGACATTTATCCTCATCTTTCCCAAAGCCATCCGATCATCACCTACGGATGCAATCCAAAAGCTACCGTTACCGCCTCCAGTATCTGCGAGAATAAAATAATGTGCTGTGTTCAGCGTCCCTTTATGCCGGAGGGCTTTTGTTCTGTTTTACCACAAGAGTTTCCGGTGGCACCCGGAAATCACTCTGTTTCTGCTTTGTTGGGGGCAATTTGTATTTTATTGTTATCTTTTGGCGAATCCTTTTTTTCTTGAAAAATTTGGAATAAAACTTGTCCTGATTGCATATATAAAGTAGTGGAAATGGTAATATTTTACAAAGAGGTGGTTAAAAAATGGAACACAGCATTCCAGAAAACAACGAAGTAAGAGTATTGGGAAAAATTGAAACACAATTGCAATTCAGTCATGAGGTGTATGGGGAGGGATTTTATTCCTTTGTGCTGAATGTGAAGCGGCTGAGCGATATTTCAGATTTTATTCTGATTACCGTGTCGGAACGGCTTCTCAGCGGCATTTCCATGGAGATTGGAAACTATGTGGAAATCAACGGTCAGTTTCGTTCCTACAACAATTATAACAACAATGAACGAAAACTGATTCTTACCGTATTTGCCAAGGATTTGATTCCTGTTGCACCGGAGGATGCCTCAAAAAATTTGAATTATATTTTCCTAAACGGGTTTATCTGTAAGCCTCCTGCTTATCGGACAACGCCATTTGGACGGGAGATTACGGATTTACTGTTGGCGGTGAACCGACAGTATAATAAGTCGGATTACATTCCCTGTATTGCCTGGGGTCGGAACGCAAGGTTTGCCTCGGAGCTGACCGTGGGAAGTAACATTAAAATCTGGGGACGGGTACAAAGCCGAGAATACCAGAAAAAAATCAGCGAAGATGAGTTGATTAACAAAACAGCCTATGAAATCTCTATCTCGAAAATGGAAGAGGGAGAGAAGCAGGAAGAACAGGTAAACTAAATGTTAAAAGGCTGAACGGATTTGTTTTCGTCCAGCCTTTTTTATTTGAAAAATAAGCCTTAATTATTCCTTATAAATCAGTGTTTTTCGAGAAAAGAAGTTCCAGAAAAACGCAATTCCCGTTGCAAAGATTTTGGAAAGCATTTCATTCCAGCAAAGAAGGGACACGAATAAATACATCAGCCCCAGATTGATCAGTAATCCGATGAAACTGACCAGATACACGAAAAAGGCTTCTTTTGCAGTACCCTCCGACCTTTTGGAAAAAGCAAATTTCCGACCTAACAAGAAATTAACAAAGGTTGCAACAAAAAAGGCGATCATGGTGGAAATTGCGTAGAACAGTCCTGCCCTGTCGCACAGGAAGAAAGTGACCCACTCTGTCACCGCAGCTGTTCCGCCTACGAAGAAATATCTAATAAACTGCCAAAGTAATACAATCATTTTTTGTATTTTGCGATGCAGTAAAGTGCTCGAAGTCCGTCACGGACACCAATCTTTTTTCCCTCCTGAGTGGTACGGGGATAATAGGAAATAGGCACTTCGTGGATTTTGATACCGCGGCCGGAAAGCTTTGCAGTGATTTCAGGTTCAAAACCAAAGCGATTTTCCACAATGGTGATGGATTGAATAATATCCCGTCGAAATGCTTTATAGCAAGTTTCCATGTCAGTCAGCTTTTGTCCTGTAAACAAGTTGGACAAAAAAGTCAAAAAAGCATTGGCAACACGGTTGGCAAAATATCCCTCTCGTTTTCCCTCTAGAAAACGGGAGCCATAAACCACAGGGAATGTGCCGTCAAATACAGGCTGAACCACAACAGGGTATTCCATTGGGTCATATTCATCATCCGCATCCTGCACAATCACAACATCCCCTGTTGCGTGGGAAAAACCTGTTCGCAGTGCTGCTCCTTTTCCTTGATTTACTTCTTGGTATATCACCTTCGTCACCAAGGACTCTACTTGTTCTTTTAAAATAGCACGGGTTCCGTCTGTGGAGCAATCATCTACCACGATGATTTCCTTTTCGTATTGAGGAACCGCCAGCACCTTTTTCACAATACGAACAATATTTTCCTTTTCATTGTAGCAGGGAATAATAATGCTTAATTTACTCATAACCAATTTTTCTCCAACTGTATAGAATCATAGATTAAAATTGTATAATTTTCAAATTCCTTCGCTTCTTTTGGAGCGCCTAAAAACTTCTCAACATTCTCTCTCGTGATCTTATAACGGTATCCATAGTGGTGTCTGCTATCAATTCCGGAGTTGAAAATGCCGGAGTAACGATAGTTATCCTCTTCAATCACTGAATTTTCATTTTTAATAAGGATAAAATTTGCCGGTTCATCATACCAATCTTTTTTACAAAACCATTCACGGGGACGCAATACATTTTCGTTGTACAGTACCGACCGTACCTTCACCTGACCTTGAGAATATACTGTAATAACCGAAGAATCCCAAAATGCAGCGTAGCCGGAGGTGAGTCCTTCTTCTTCCAAAAATTCAGCCATTCTGGAAAAGATATTTTCCGGCGTCGGTTGCCTGTCTTTTGGTAAAACATTTGTTCCGGCAAGGCAGAGAGAAAGAACGATGACTGCCAATACAGGATATTTTTTTTGAAATATGGGAAGTTGATTTGACCAGTTTGATAGGAGAATACCCATAAGCAAAGGTAAAAATGCGATATAGCGGCCTGCCGTAATATCTACCGAGAAGGTAGTAATGCACAAAATCACCGTCATTAAACCAAAGGAAATTCCAAAAAATGCAGTACGCACATCTGTTTTTTTCTGTTGAAAAACAGCTTTTACCGATTGGTACATCAATCCGCATACCAGCATAAACAGTAAAATTTTAACGGCAAAAAAGACAGTTTTTAAAGAAAATACATCTTTTTCAAAGAAGTAAGCATTGAGCAACCGCAATACATACTCTATATAAAGCAGAATATTATCAATCAGCTGTGAAGGAGCAATGAATTCGCTGTGAATCAAAGAATTGATATCTGCTCCGCCCAAAAGATACAGTTGTTCCAAACCCACTCCTGCCACCGTTCCTACGATGGTACAAATTGCCAAGGAGATAGGCTTTTTCACACATCGAAACAGACTAAGGAACAGCAAAGGCAGGGTGATCAATACCAATGCCTGTTTGTCCCCGCAAACAGCAAGCATAAGGATCAGTCCCAGTGCAACAAAATTTCCCTTGGACGGTTTTTGTTCTAATCGTAATACAAACAAAATGCTTAGAAAAAAGAAAGAAAAGACTGCGGTGTGAACAAATGCGTTAGATAATGCAAAAAAGGTGGGAAATAACCCCATTCCGGAAAAAATCAAAAAAGAAACCCATTTTTTCTTTGCTCCGTAAAGACAAAGCAGAATCCCGCATCCCATCATTACCAAAAACATCAGAGAAACGGCAATGCGATAGGCGTTGATACTGACCCCTGCAATAGCGGTGCCAATAATGTAATAGGGCAAATCTGTGGTCAAAAAGGTGACTCCTGTTAAGCTCCAGTTTGAGAGGAACAGATTTCCCGCCAATATATCCTCAGCTTCTAAAATCATGCAGGCAGCATCGGCATTAATGGGCAACTGACAAATTCGGCTGATAATAAAAGCACAGTAAGCGATTGCTATGAGACAGATTGCCCCTATATGTAACCCTTTTTTCAATTTCAAAACCTCATTTTCATTTTATATGAAGAAATATGTTTTCATTATACCATACAGGGTACAAAAAGTCAAGCAAAAACAAAGGATCAAGCGCTTGCAAAAAAGGATTGTCAAATCATGAAAAATGACCGAATTTCAGGCATTTCGGTATAAAAACCCACCTTCTGCAAAGGATAAAAGGCAGGAGGTGTTTTATAATGCAAATTATGATATCGGGCTGTTCGGGAATGTTGGCAGAGCAAATGCGGCAGATGGGTTATGAGGTGGTGGATGAAAGCACGGCGGCGGAGGCCATGCTGTATCGCGGACGGGAGATTCCTGATTTGAAAGCGGGAGGAGACGGGCTTTTCCTTGTCAATGTCAACCACAAAACCCCGGAGGAAATCGACCGCATTTTGCAAAGCAGAATTTATCATCCTTTTTTTCAATCGTAAAAAAATTTTTAAGTTATTTTCGTCTATCTCTTGCAAAATTTGCAAAAATGGTGTATGATAATAAGTGGATTAATTTACGATAACAAGGGATTTGTTACAATAGAAGGTTTGGTGAAAGAATTTGAGCAAGGAAATTTATGTAGATCACAGTGCTACAACAGCGGTTCGACCTGAGGTTTTGGAGAGTATGCTGCCCTATTTTCAGGAACAGTACGGAAATCCTTCCTCCATTTACCGCAAGGGTCGGGAAGCAAAAAGTGCGATTGAAGATGCCAGAGGGCGAATTGCAGATTGCCTTCACTGTAAATCGGATGAAATTATGTTTACCGGTTGCGGTTCTGAGGCGGATAACTGGGCGATTATCGGTACCGCTATGGCACATAAGAAGAAAGGAAATCACATTATCACAAGCGCCATTGAGCATCATGCGGTATTGCATCCTTGCCAGTACTTGGAAAAACAGGGATTTCGCGTGACTTATGTGGGCGTGGACGAAAAGGGAATCCTAAAGCTGGATGAGCTGAAAGAAGCCATTTGCGAGGATACCATTTTGATTTCTGTCATGATGGCAAATAACGAAATCGGCACCATTCAGCCCATTGAGGCAATCGTGGAAATTGCCAAGGAAAAGAATATTACGGTCCATACAGATGCGGTGCAGCCAATAGGCCAGATGGAAATTGATTTGAGCAAGCTTCGGGTGGACATGATGTCCGTTTCCGCTCACAAATTTGGCGGCCCCAAAGGGGTAGGATTTTTGTTTAAGCGCCGTGGTGTGCGGTTGGATAATTTTCTTCACGGCGGCGGTCAGGAAAACGGAAGACGGGCAGGAACAGAAAATACCGCTTCCATTATCGGTATGGCAAAAGCGCTGGAGCTGGCTGTTACAGAGCGGGAAGAACATTGTAAGAAAATGAAAGAAATGCGGGATAAGCTGATTGATGAAGTGCTGGGGAAAATTCCGTACACCATCTTAAACGGTGACAGGGAACAAAGACTTCCGGGAAATGTAAACTTTTCCTTCCGTTTTGTAGAAGGGGAAGCCCTTCTGCTCATGTTGGATATGAAGGGGATTTGCGCATCTTCCGGTTCTGCTTGTACCTCAGGGTCGTTGGATCCTTCTCATGTGTTACTGGCAATCGGTCTGCCTCATGAAATTGCCCACGGTTCTTTGCGTGTTTCCTTCGGAGATGATAACACCATGGAGGATGTGGATTATATTGTGAATACCCTTTGCGAGGTTTTGTCCCGTTTGCGGGAGTTGTCTCCTTTGTACGATACATTTTTAAAAGAACAGGAAAGTCAGGTGAACTAACATGTTATACAGTGAAAAAGTAATGGACCATTTTGCCAATCCCAGAAATGTGGGAGAACTGCCCGATGCCAATGCGGTAGGGGAAGTGGGAAATGCCAAATGCGGCGATATTATGAGAATTTACCTGAAAATCGAAGATAATGTGATTCAGGATGTATCCTTTAAAACCTTTGGTTGCGGTGCGGCAATTGCCACAAGCAGTATGGCGACGGAACTGGTAAAAGGAAAAACCGTTGAAGAAGCACTGCAACTGACCAACAAGGCAGTAGCAGAGGCACTGGACGGACTGCCTCCTGTGAAAATGCACTGCTCCATGTTGGCAGAAGAAGCGGTTCATGCCGCCATTGCAGATTATTATGAACGACAGGGTTTGCCCGTTCCCTT
This sequence comes from Clostridia bacterium, assembly GCA_045594525.1. GTDB lineage: Bacteria > Bacillota > Clostridia > HGM11514 > HGM11514 > SIG438. The sequence continues at coordinate 6,195 of JAZNYR010000260.1, forward strand.
CGATACCTCCAAGGGAAAATGCAGCGGTTGCTGCGAAAGCTGCGATGTGTCCCACGAATAAAAAGAAACCATCCGAATGTTTCGGATGGTTCAGATTGCTGACAAACCCACCATTTTCAGGTGGGTTTGTGTCGTATATATTAGATTTTTGATAATTCTTGATAGAAATTGCTTATCTCTTTTCCAGAGGATATTTGCAATCTTCTTCATGTTCTGTACTGCTGCAGTG
>JAZNYR010000261.1:0-3829 GCA_045594525.1 Clostridia bacterium
CATCCAAAGCAGCCGCAGTAATATCCTTAGCGGTCAGATGATACAGTTCCATCAGCTCAGCAGGCTTTCCGGAACGGCCGAAGGAATCCTGCACCCCAATTCGCTTCATGGGAACAGGGCAGTTTTCTGCCAAAGCTTCCGCAACCGCACTGCCAAGACCACCAATCACATTGTGTTCTTCTGCAGTAACAATGCAACCTGTTTCTTTTGCAGCTTTGGCAATCAGTTCTGTATCCAAAGGCTTGATGGTATGAATGTTAATCACTCTTGCGCTCACGCCCTGTTCTGCCAGTTCGTCAGCCGCTTTCAACGCTTCAAATACCATAAGACCGGTAGCAATAATAGTCACATCGGAGCCGTCACGAACGGTGATGCCCTTACCGATTTCAAATTTGTAGTCCGGGTCCTGATCAAACAGATGAGGAACTGCCAGACGGCCTGCTCTTATGTAAACAGGTCCTTTGTAGTCAATTGCCGCTTTTACAGCCGCTCTTGTTTCGGTAGCATCTGCAGGACTTAACACTACCATTCCGGGAAGAGAACGCATCAGAGCAATATCTTCAATACACTGATGGCTTGCCCCGTCCTCACCAACGGAGATTCCCGCATGGGTTGCTCCGATTTTAACATTTAATTTGGGATACGCAATAGAGTTTCTTACCTGTTCAAACGCTCTTCCTGCTGCAAACATAGCAAAGGAGCTTGCAAATACGGTTTTTCCGCAAGCGGCAAGACCTGCTGCTGTTGTCATCATGTTTGCTTCTGCAATTCCTGTATTGATAAAGCGTTCAGGATACTGCTTTTTAAAGGTTGCTGTATTGGTGGATTTGGACAAATCCGCATCCATTACGATAATGTTAGGATCAGCCCCGAATTCTGCCAAGGCATTTCCGTACGCTTGTCTGGTTGCAATTTTTTCGGACATCTTAATTTCCTCCTTCCAGGGCGGCATCCAATTCCTTCATCGCCTGTTCGTATTGTTCTTGGTTGGGTGCAGAACCATGCCATCCAACCTGATTTTCCATAAAGGAAACCCCTTTTCCTTTGATGCTCTTGGCAACAACCATGGTGGGTTTTCCCTTGGTTTCTTTTGCTTGCTTCAAGGCACCGCGAATCTGGTCATAATCGTGGGCATCAATGCAAATCACATTCCAGCCGAATGCCTTGAACTTTTCATCAACAGGGTTAGGAGACATGACATCCTCGGTTTTTCCGTCAATCTGCAGACCGTTTAAATCTACAAACGCACAAAGGTTGTCCAGCTTATAGTGAGCAGCAAACATGGCTGCCTCCCATACCTGACCTTCTTCCAACTCACCGTCACCTAAAATGCTGTACACACGGTAGTCTTTCTTGTCCAGCTTTGCTGCCAACGCCATACCGTTAGCGGCACAGATTCCCTGTCCCAAAGAACCGGTGGACATATCCACACCGGGCACACCCTTCATATCAGGATGACCCTGCAAATAACTGTCTGTCTGGCGAAGGGTTTTCATGTCTTCCACAGGGAAAAATCCCCGTTCTGCCAGCGTGCCGTACAGGGCAGGTGCACAATGACCCTTAGACAGAACGAAGCGGTCCCGATCTTCCCACTTGGGATTTTTGGGATCCACATTCATTTCTTCAAAATACAGTACCGCAAGGATATCAGCAATGGACAGTGAGCCGCCAGGATGACCGGACGCCGCCTGATAAACTCCTTCGATTGCATGCTTGCGGATTTTGGTTGCAATTTTACTGCAATCCATAACAATACCTCCTTATTCTTGAAACCCTTCCCCCAAAACCTCCTTTGCATCGGTAATGACCACAAAGGCGTTGGGGTCGGTTTGTTGTAAAATATGTTTTAACTGCACGATCTCCCGCTTGGGAATCACGCAAAATAAAACCTGCTTTTGCGTACCGGAAAACAGTCCGGCACCGTGAAGAGCGGTCACTCCCCGCTCCATTTCATATAATAATTGTCGGGCAATGTCTCTTTGCTTGTCCGAAATGATAAACACCCCCCGGGCAAGCTTGGGGCCTTCCTCCAGATAGTCCACCACTTTACCTCCCACCGCCAACGCCACAAGAGCATAAAGTCCCAGAGAAATATCCCAAAAAACCACAACGGATAACAAAACAATGCAGGCATCCAACGACATCACCAGGGTACCCATACTGAATCGGCTTTTTCGCCGAAGCCCCATGGCGATTAAATCCGTTCCTCCCGTGGAGGCGTGGCATCGGAACACCAATCCCATACCGCCCCCTGCCAATAATCCTCCGTAAAGGGCAGAGAGCAAACCGTCCTCTGTAACGGGAGCAAGGGACGCGGTCAGCTCCAAAAACACCGACAGCAACACCGTGGCAAACCCGGAACGAATCACAAAGGCTTTTCCCAACCGCCCATATCCGTAGCAAAACAGAGGGATATTAAAAAGCAACACATAAAAACCCGTTCCCACTCCCGTCAGATGATGCAGTATCATGGAAAGACCGCTCACACCGCCGGTGGAAATTTTTCGGGGAATCAGGAACAAATTCAGCCCAAGGGACATGACAAACACGCCCAGGGCAATGAGAAAATACTCCAAAAATAACTTGCCTTGTTTCTCTTTCCGATTCAATGTTCCATCTTTCCTTTCCATTATACCATACTTTTTCAAAAATTCAAACCCTTTTTGGAAAAAAATTTATTTTTTTCAGTTTTAATATATGCAGAAATCAGATTTTTAAAGGGTCTATGAAAAATTGGGGGTGTTTTTCTGCATTTTCTTCACCGTTTGCTCTAAAGAATCCAGCCGTAATTTCAGTTTGGTCAATTCAATCAGGCAATCATCCGAAAAGCTTTTTTGTTGGGTTTCCTCGGGAATGCGAGAACACAAAAACAGATTAATTTTATTCTGACGGCGGCATCCGTAAGCACGGCGGGCAAGCTCTCTGCCTCCTGACACCCGAAGATGAAAGACCTCCGGGCTGCTTCCTGTGATCATAGCAATGGGTCCTTTTTGTCCCTTTTTCCAGTAAAACACCCGTCCCCGATTTTCATACAGCATCCAAAGATTGTTTTCATGATACAACAAAACGGGAGCAAACTCCCCTCTTGTGACGGGGATTGTTTCTTTGATTTCCCCCTCCTCCAAAGCGGCATAGCAAAGATTTCCATGGTCTGTGATAGCCAGATGAGCGGTTTGCGGTTGGGTAAACAAAGCATCCGAAACCCGTCCTTTTCCTAAGGATTTGGGGTTGGTCCAATTTCCGTACCGATAGGTTTGAAACAAGGTTTCCTCTCCCTGACGGTAAATCAGATACAGACATCCGGCACTGTCCCCCCGCAGCAAAAATTTCTTTTCGCTGATTTTGGCAAGAGGCTCAGGGGTGCCGTCCAAGGCTTGGCACACAAGCAAGTGTTCCCCTTCGTGCTCCAGTACATAAAAAAGACGCAGTTCCTTTTGGGTTTCCCACAGCCTCAAATGAGAAAAACAGGGTTCTTCCTTTTTGCTGGTTAACAGCACCCGTCTGTGCCACCCGCCCATCCGATAGCAAAAATAAAGCAATTCTCCTGTTTTGCTCTGGCAAACCAGATGCAAGTCCTCATTGGAGTACACATCCATTTCCCCCTCCGCCTCCTCCGTCAGAAGGTGGACCGTATCCGAAAATTCGTTACGATAACAAATCCCCCGCCTTTTCTCATAGAAAAATTCCAAGGTTTCACTCTTTGTTTTGACAAGATATGACACACGAACTCCCCCTTTTTGATTAGTTTATGAAAAGAATGCGGAAAAAATGTGCTGTTGCCTTGACAAATGTGAAAAACATCGGTATAATAAATAAGAAGAGTTTCCCA
>JAZNYR010000262.1:0-1696 GCA_045594525.1 Clostridia bacterium
GTTGCGCCTTGCAATAGGCACGGCCGTGAAAGACCAGAGTATGACAAAATTTTGTTTGGTAATCTTCGGGAACAATTTTTTTTAGTTCCATTTCGATTTTCACCGGATTTTTTTCCTTGGTCAGACCCATTCTGTTGGAAAGACGGATACAGTGGGTGTCCACCACAACAGAAGGGAGTCCGTAAACATCTCCCAAAATGATATTGGCAGTTTTTCGTCCCACACCTGGAAGACTGGTAAGCTCCTCCATGGTGGCGGGGACGGTGCCTCCAAATTCATCCCTGAGCATTTTACAGCATCCGATAATATTTTTCGCTTTGTTGCGGAAAAATCCTGTGGAATGGATATAGCCTTCCAATTCGCTTTGGTCTGCCTTTGCAAAATCGTCAATGGTAGGATACCGTTCAAAGAGAGCCGGGGTCACAAGATTGACCCGTGCATCGGTGCATTGAGCTGCCAGCTGGGTGGCAATCAAAAGCTCGTGAGGCTTCTCAAAATTCAGAGAACAGCAAGAATCCGGATAGGTTTTCTCCAAAATAGGACGAATTTCGGCGATAAATTTTTGTTTGCGGTTCATAAAGAACATCATCCTTTCTTGGATTCTTACATATAAGTATATCACATTCTGAAATTAATGTCAATGCTTTGAAAACCACAAAATCTTTGTAAAAATCGAAAGAAATACTTGAAATTTCAGGAAAATTGTAATATAATGAAAAGAAAATAGTTTTTACGAAGGGACTGAAGTAATTTTGACAGGATTTTTGAAAAAAAGGAAAATTGAAATTTCATTCAAACGGTATTTTATCGATGCCTTGGGTGCCATGGCTATGGGGTTGTTTGCCTCCTTGCTGATTGGAACTATTTTCGGAACGATTTATGACAAAACAGGGATTCAGTTTTTCGCAACCATGAAAGAGTATGCGGTTGCGGCACAAGGACCTGCTATGGCGATTGCAGTTGCCGCGGCGCTGGAAGCACCTCCGCTGGTGTTGTTTTCCATGTGTGCTGTAGGGTATGGCGCCAATTCTTTGGGCGGACCCCTTGGGGTGTTCTGCGCGGTAGTGATTGCTACGGAGCTTGGAAAACTGGTGTATAAAACAACCAAGGTGGATATTATTGTGACTCCTACCGTGGTCATCGCATCGGGTACTGCTATGACTTTGTTGACCGGTCCTTGGATTGCGAAAATTATGAGCGCAGCAGGGAACTTAATTATGACCTGTACAGAATTGCAACCCCTCCTCATGGGAATTTTAGTATCCGTTTTGGTGGGAATTGCATTGACCTTGCCTATCAGCTCTGCCGCCATTTGTGCCTCTCTCGGATTGGTGGGACTGGCAGGGGGTGCGGCAACAGCAGGCTGTTGTGCCCAGATGGTTGGCTTTGCGGTGATGAGCTTTAAGGAAAACGGATTTGGCGGTATTATTGCCCAAGGATTGGGAACTTCTATGTTACAGATGGGGAACATTATGAGAAATCCCCGTATCTGGATTCCCCCCATTTTGGTTTCTGCCATTACGGGACCTTTGGCAACCTGTGTCTTTAAAATGGAAAACGGAATTGCTGTTGCTTCCGGTATGGGAACCTGCGGTCTGGTAGGACCTATCGGCGTTTTAGCGGCAGGGCATACAGAACTGTTCAGCATGATTGGAATGGTGCTGATTTGTTTCGTTCTTCCCGCTGTGCTGACTCC
>JAZNYR010000263.1:0-8871 GCA_045594525.1 Clostridia bacterium
CATTCGGTGCTTTTGTCCGATTGCCGGACGGCCGTCAGGGATTGGTCCATATTTCAGAGGTTGCATTGGAATATGTCAAGGAAATTCGGGATCATCTGACGGAAAATCAAACGGTGAAGGTGAAAATTCTGTCTGAGGAAAAGGGCAAGGTATGCCTTTCTATCAAGAAGGTGCTGGAGGAAGAACGAAAGGAGCAAAAAAATCAGGCTCCCAAACGAAGCACCCGTCCCACAGAAATCGACTGGAGCAGACCAACTTCACAAAATCTTTCTTTTGAAGAAAAGATGGCTCGCTTTAAAAACGACAGTGAGGAGCGGATTTCCGACTTTAAAAAGAATGTGGACAACAACCGTCGGAGCGGTGGTTATAAGCGTTCCGGCAATACATATTAAGAAATTTTGAAAAAAATAAAAATAATACTTGCTTTTTTACCAGAATTATGTTATACTATTATGTGCATGATTCTAAAATGGGAGGTGAATCCTATGCCTAATACAGCGTCTGCTATCAGAAAGGTTCGTGTAATCAAAACCAAAACCCTGAGAAATCAGATGATTAAATCTGCGCTGAAAACTGCCATTAAGAGCTTTGAAGCTTCTTTGAAGCAGGACGATGCTCAGGTAAAGACCGATGCGTTCAAATTGGCTGTTAAGAAGATCGATCAGGCTGTTGCAAAAGGAATTATCCATAAAAATGCAGGAGCACGCAAAAAGTCTCAGCTGGCTTTAATGTTGAATAAAGCCTAAGTTGTGCTTGTATCATTATGGTCAAATATGAGAAAGAGATTGTGTAGGCAATCTCTTTTTATGCTGTAAAGAATTAATTTTTGTTTTCAAAAGTGGGGCGATTCACATGGAATTGTACCCTCTTTTTTCTTGCAATCATTTGGGAACTTTTCTGTTTTAGAGAAAGAGTCCAAGTCATCGCAAGCTTTTTGTGATATAATAAAATTAGAGAAGGAGGGTGCATGACTGCTTGCGAGAGCAACGGCGGGAATGGGCGTGAGAGTAAGAGTGAGAGTAAGAGTGAGAGCAAGAGCGTGAGTAAGAGCGTGAGTAAAAGCGTGACCTGTTAAAATATAAATAGAATAAATATAAAATAAAAACAAGAGTAAAGAGAAAAGAGCAACTAAAAATGCGACTGTAAGAGGGACTTTAAGTGCGACTGCAAAAGCGACCGTAAGAGCGACCGTAAGAGCGACTGCAAAAGCGACCCCCTTTATAAAATAAAATATAAAATTAAAAATAAATATAAAACAAAAAGGGGTATAGCATTTCGCTACAGCCCCTTTTGGCTTGTGGAAAAATAGTGCAGAATGAACAAACTGAGCAAAAGCAAGATGAAGCTTGCTTTTGGGTACCCGAAGTCGTATGTGGATACGACGAGAGGCGATGTTTGTTTATAGCATAAAGCAATTTAATCAGTGAAATTTGTTGCCAAACGAATTTCTACATTGTTCTTCTTGACATTCTTTTTCATGCATGATAGTCAAGGGTCTTAGGATACCATTCTCTTGCTTTATGCGGTCGGTGCATTTTGCTACAACCCCTTGCATGATTGATTATTGTCTTGTAACGGTAAAATTGTTTTCTGTGAAGTCAACAACTACAGTATCTCCCTCACCGATTGCTTGTTCCAACAGTTTTTCCGCAATCAGGTCTTCTACGCCTGATGTGATGGCACGACGGAGAGGTCTTGCCCCGTACACGGGGTCAAAGCCGATGTCTGCCAGATGGGAAACCGCCTCATCAGTATATTCTGCAGTTATCTGCTTTTTGGACAGACGGCCCGATAACTGACAGAGCATATTCCTTGCAATGGTTTTAATTGCCTCTTTGGACAGAGGTTGGAATACAACCGTGTCATCAATCCGATTTAAAAATTCGGGACGGAAGGCTTTTTTCAGCTCCGTCATGACATCCGTTTTGATGGAATTGTAATCCCGTTCGCTATCCTCGCCCGAGGAGAAGCCCAGGGCTTTTTTCTGCTCGGTAATGTGGCGGGCGCCGATGTTGGAGGTCATGATGATAATGGTGTTTTTAAAATTCACCTTTCTGCCTTGGGAGTCGGTGAGCATCCCGTCCTCCATAATCTGGAGCAAAATGTTAAACACATCAGGATGTGCCTTTTCAATTTCGTCAAACAAGATGACGGAATAGGGCTTGCGTCGAACCTTGTCGGTGAGCTGACCGCCCTCGTCATATCCCACATATCCGGGAGGGGAGCCTACCATACGGGACACGGAATGTTTCTCCATGTATTCGGACATATCCACCCGAATCATAGCGTCCTCATCCCCAAACAGCACTTCCGCCAAAGCCTTTGACAGCTCCGTTTTTCCCACACCTGTAGGTCCTAAAAACAGGAAGGAGCCTGTGGGACGCTTGGGGTCGGCAAGACCCACTCTGCCCCGTCGGATGGCTTTTGAAATGGCGGTGACTGCCTCGTCCTGACCGACCACCCGTTTGTGGAGGGTTTCCTCTAACCGCAGTAATTTTTGGGATTCTTCCTCTTGCAGACTGTTCACGGGAATCCCCGTCCAGTCGGACAAAATGGTGGCAATTTCCTCTTTGCCGATTTGTTTGTGGTTGGCGGCGGAATGTTTCTCCCATTCTGTCTTTTTGTCCTCCAGCTCTGCCTTGAGAGAGGTTTCTTCATCACGGTATTTTGCCGCTTTTTCAAAATCCTGATGAGCAATTGCCTCGGCTTTTTCCTTGGCAATGGCTTCCAACCGTTCCTCCATTTCCTTGAGAGCGGGAGGGGCGGTAAAGGTCTTTAATCGCATTCTGCTGGAGGCTTCATCAATCAGGTCGAATGCCTTGTCAGGCAAAAATCGGTCTGCAATATAGCGGTGGGAAAGCTCTGCAGCAGCCGTTAATGCTTCATCCGTAATGGTAACGCCGTGGTGGGCTTCGTATTTATCCCGCAGCCCCTTTAAAATCAGTACCGTTTCCTCAACAGAGGGTTCTCCTACGGTGACAGGTTGAAAACGGCGTTCCAACGCAGCGTCTTTTTCAATGTGTTTTTTGTATTCGTTTAAGGTGGTGGCACCTACCACCTGCATTTCGCCTCGTGCCAGAGCGGGTTTTAAAATGTTGGAGGCGTCAATGGCACCTTCTGCCCCGCCTGCACCGATGATGGTGTGCATTTCGTCAATGAAAATAATCACATTCCCCGCACCGATGATTTCATCAATTGCCTTTTTCAGCCGTTCTTCAAACTCACCACGATATTTTGCCCCTGCCACCATGGAGGATAAGTCCAGGGTGACTACTCGTTTGTTGCGAAGAAGCTCGGGGACATCACCCTCTGCAATTTTTTGTGCCAGCCCTTCTGCAATGGCGGTTTTTCCTACCCCCGGTTCCCCGATTAAGCAGGGGTTGTTTTTGGTGCGGCGGCTTAAAATTTGAATCACCCGCTCAATTTCCTTGTCCCGCCCGATGACGGGGTCAAATTTGCCCTGTTTTGCCATTTGGGTCAGGTCTCTGCCAAATTCCTCCAAAGTGGGGGTGGAAGGATTTCCCTTTTTATGAGGTTGGGAATCGGTTTTTGCTGTGGGATTGGTCTGCACAGTTTCCGCCAAGGAAGAAAACAGCTTTTGCAAATCCACATTCAAATCCGAAAGAATCTGAATGGCAACACTTTCTCCTTCCCGAATCATGGCAAGTAAAATGTGCTCTGTGCCGATAAAATTATGCCCCAGACGGTTTGCCTCTGCCGCACTTAACTCTAAAATCCGCTTGGTGCGGGGGGTGAGTCCTGCTACAGCTCCTCCCGTGGGGGAGGCGGTGCCGATGAGACGGCTGATGCAGTCTTCCACCTGCTCTGCTGTGACCCCAAATTCCCCAATCAGCTTTGATGCCATACAGTCTTTTGTTTTCAGCAGTCCCAAGAGCAGATGTTCAGAGCCGATATAATTGTGACCCAGCTCATGGGCAGACTGTTCTGCCAAGGTGAGAGCCTGTTTTGCTTTTTTGGTAAAACTGTTCATCATGTTGCATCCGTCCTTTCGATTTCTTTTCTTAAATATTCGGCACGCATTCTGTCCCGTTCCGACGGGGAGAGTGTTTTGCCGAAATGCTTTTGCAGATGAGCCGGTTGGATTTCGGTCATCAGTTTGTTTAGTGTTTCGTTTTTGATATGGGTAATCACACCCATGGAAATTCCCAATCTTATCTGGGATGCCAAAGACATAAATTCCTTGGCGGTCATAATTTGTGCATATTTTACCGTACCGAAGGCCCGCCAGATGACATCGCACATTTGGGCACGGTTTCGTTCCATCATGGCTTGCCGAAGTTTCATTTCCCGTTCTATCATTTGTTCGGTGACGGATTGTAACCTTTGGAGGGTTTCTTCTTCTGAAAGACCCAGCGTAATCTGGTTGGAAATCTGATAAAAATCACCCTCTGCCTGACTTCCTTCTCCGTAAATGCCTCGCACTGCAAATCCCATTTTTCCCGCTGTGGCAATGAGACTGTTCATCTGGTGATTGGCGGTTAAGGCGGGAAGGTGGAGCATGACAGAAGCCCGCATCCCCGTTCCTGCATTGGTGGGGCAGGAAGTAAGATACCCGACCGTTTCGTCAAAGGCAAAGTTCAGGCTTTCTTCTAACAAATCATCCGTTTGGTCTGCCAGACGATATGCCTCTTTCAATTGAAGTCCGGGGAGAATACACTGAATCCGCAGATGGTCCTCCTCGTTTACCATAATGCTCACCGATTGGTCTTTGCTTAACAGCACAGCACCCGATTCGTTTTTCGCAAGGGCGGGGCTGATGAAGTGTTCTTCCACCAAAGATTGCTTGTCAAGAGGGGTCATGCTGTTACAGGTAAGACATGTAAAGTCAGCTCCCGCCGCCTGACGGACTGCCTGTATCACGGCTTGGGGATGTTTCAATTTTGGCGGAAAGGGAAACTCTTTTACATTTCTTGCAAGTCTTACACGGCTGCTAATCACAATGTTGTTCATTTGCCTCCCTCCAATTCTTTGATTTCATCTCTTAATTTTGCCGCCAATTCAAAGTTCTGTTCCAAAACGGCTTGGTTCATTTTTGTTTTCAGTTCCTCAATTTTACTCTTGGTTTTAAAAGCACCGCCGATTCTTTTGGGGAACTTCCCTGTATGCTTGGTATGCCCGTGGATTCTCTTTAACAGGGAAGGAACATGGCGGGAAAATGCCTGATAGCAAGAGGCACATCCAAATTTCCCTTCCTTTGAAAATTCCCGTAGAGTAAGCCCGCAGAAGGGGCAGGCGTCTGTTTCCTCCCGAAACAATTTGGGAGTCATCCACAAAGGGTCAAGAGTGAATCCGCCAAAGTCTGTCAGTTGCATCTGGTTGGCACACGCCTCACACAAATCATATTCTGCTTTTTTGCCGTTAATGTTTTCCTGATAATGTACGGTGGCGGGATGTTTTCCGCATTTTGAACATAACATACGATCTCCTCCTTATGACAGTTTTGTTAACATATTTTTAAAGATGGTTGCCCGTACCCGATCCTTCTCCGGTTGAGGAAGGGGCAGGGAATTGTCGGAAAGGGCGGCAAGCATGAGCTCTGCTTCCCGTAAGGTAATATGACCGCTTTCAAAAAAGTTTTTCACAAATACCTGTACCGACAGTTGGTTGATGTGACTTCCCACAGAATTGATAACATGCATCATATAATTTCCGGGGGTCATGGCAACACGGCGGATTTTAATGGAACCGCCGCCTCCTCGTCTGCTTTCCACAATATATCCGTTTTCTGCATTGAAGCGGGTGGAAATCACATAATTAATCTGAGAGGGAACGCAGTTAAAATGCCCCGCCAGCTCGTTTCGTTTGATTTCCACTTCTCCTTGACTTTCCTGAATCAACTCCAGCAGAAACTGTTCAATAATATCACTGATTTTCATTAGAATTCACCTCGTTTTATGACTTTGACTTTCTTTGACCTTAATTTAATTATAGCATATTTTCCTATAATGTCAATAGTTTTTTAAAAAAAATAAAATTTTTTTGACAAATTTCAAATTTTCTCTTTTCTTTTTGAGAATTGTTTGATATAATAAATACTGAATTGTTTCTTTTTAACATAGTACAAATAGATTACCCAGAAATTGGGAATTCATACGGAGGAAGAAAAAATGAAACAGATTTATACAAAGACCATGCGTTTCCAGTTGATGAAATTATTACCCGGTCTGTTTGCCCTGTTGCTTTCAGCGGCATTCTATATTCCCGTGAAGCTGTGGTGCGATTACGGACTGGAGGGATTCGGCAGAGGAGTGGTAGTGCTGCTTTGGGCACTGATTTCTGCCTTCCTATATTATTTATGTGTTCACTATTACGGTTATGTATACCAGACCGCTTTTTTGGCGGCTGCGGCGGAATATGCGGTGAATCAGGCATTGCCCACCAGCTATCGTGATTTTGTGCAGCAGTTTGTCAAGGAACAGTTTAAAAGTCCTGCCCGTTTTCATTATCTGAACCGTTTAATCAGTGATGCAATGAAGGATTTACATAAGGGGGATTCCTGGAAAGACGGAATTTTGCTTTTTTATATGAGCTATTGCTGTACCTGTATTAATTTTTATAAGAAGAAAGCGTGTCAATATAAAACCATGACAGATGGGGTTGTGCTTTTTTCCCGAAATCAGAAGGAGCTGTTGGCAAAAAGCGGTTCTACTGCAGGAATTGTGGCAGGTCTTTTTGTGGCAGTGACCTTGGTGTTTTGGGCACTTTTGTCTTCCCTGCCTGTATTGGGACTGTTTTCCTCTCTGGTGCTGTCTTTGCTGATTGCAGGTGTTTTGAAATACACCTTTTTGGACAGCTGGTTTTTGACCCGCGAACTCCTTCGTTGCGGTCAGTTAGATCAGATGGGAGCAGATTTGTCCTATGATGAATTGAGTAAAATCTCCCGTTCCTTCCGTAAATTATATCATAAGGTTCGTCGGGAGCAGTCCGCTATGGACATCAGACCTACCGAATTTGATTTCCATTCTCTGAAATTCTGCGGAGAATGCGGTTGCTTGGTAGCTCCTGAAACAGAAAAGGAGGAAAACAATGAAGCTTTTGAACAGGAAAACCAGAAAACAGCTGAAGAAGGGGATGAAGAAGCTGACCAAATCCTCCAAAAAGCTGGTCAGACGGGTGAAGAAGACCAAGGAATGGTCCAATCTCAAGCAGACGGTGAAGGAACATCCTCTGACATGGAAGAAGACCGTGAAGATTTGCAAAAAGACGGTGCCTGTGGTGAAGACGGGGGCGAAGTTGAGCAAGCCTCTTTTGAAGGCAGCGTTGAAGCTGGTCAGAAAGTAGTATTTTGCGGGGAATGCGGTTCTGCCATTTTCCCCAATGAAGCCTTTTGCGGAGAATGCGGTGCTCCTGCAGAACGAAAAGAAGAAAAAGAGAAATTCTGCGGTGAGTGCGGTGCTCAAGTAGAAGAAGGAGAAAAGTTCTGCGGTGAATGCGGAGCCAAAACAGAATAGGAAAGATTTCATTACAGGAGTTTCCTGTGGGAATAGAGGAATTTACCGGGAAGGAGGTCATCTTGGATGGAAACAATTTCAAACGGTTTTGTAGTCGCTATGGGTATCGGTGTGGTGTTTGTAGGATTAGTCTGCATCGTAGTACTTTGTAAGATTATGAGTTTCTTTTGTAAGGAAAAGGAAACAGTCGCACAAGCTCCCGCACCTGTTGCAGTTCCCCCTGTACAGGCGGCACCGATTGCAAATAAACAAGAATTGATTGCCGGCATTTGTGCGGTGATTGCAGAAGAATTGGGGACAGATGTGTCAAGCATCCGTGTACTATCCTTTAAAAAAATTTAACAAAGAGAGGTAAACAAAAATGAAACAGTATAAAGTAAATGTAAACGGAACAGAATATCAGATTCAGATTGAACTGACCAACGAAACAGCTCCTGCGGCTCCCGTAGCAGCTCCCGTAGCAGCACCCGCTGCTGCTCCCGCTTCCGCACCCGCTGCAAACGGTGCAGGACAGGCTGTTAACGCTCCCATGCCCGGAACCATTTTGGATGTAAAGGTGAATGTTGGGGATCAGGTAAAGAGCGGTCAGGTATTAATGATTTTAGAAGCAATGAAGATGGAAAATGAAATCATGGCACCTGCAGACGGTACTGTGACTTCTGTTGGTGTAACCAAAGGAGCTACTGTAGAATCCGGTACAGCACTGTGCACCATTCAGTAATGATAGGAGGCGCACAAAAGTGGATGTTTTAATGAATTTTTTTGAGCAGACAGGGTTTTCAATTGTTGCGGACAACTACAAAATGCTCATTATGCTTTTGATTTCTTTTGTTCTTTTTTATCTGGCAATCGTAAAGAAATTTGAACCCTTACTGTTACTCCCTATTTCCTTTGGTATGTTGCTGACAAACCTTCCCGGTGCGGAAATGTTCCACGAAATTTTCTTTGCCGGCGGTCATGTCCATTGGGATTTATTAGGCGGTGCTCCCGTTACTGCAGAATTTATTAACGAAATGCAGGCGGCAGGAGTTTCCCAAAGCTTGCTGGATACCTTGAAAGTAGGGGAGTCTATCAGTTTCGGCTTGATTGACATTTTGTACTTAGGTGTAAAACTGGGGATTTATCCCTGTCTTATCTTCTTAGGTGTTGGTGCTATGACCGATTTTGGTCCTTTGATTGCCAACCCCAAAAGCCTGCTCTTGGGTGCAGCGGCACAGCTGGGTATTTTCCTTGCCTTTATCGGTGCAAGATATTTAGGATTTACCCCTCAAGAAGCAGGGTCTATCGGCATCATCGGCGGTGCGGACGGGCCTACTGCGATTTTTGTTACATCAAAGCTGGCGCCCGACCTTCTTGGGCCGATTGCTGTGGCGGGATATTCTTACATGGCACTGGTGCC
>JAZNYR010000264.1:0-5608 GCA_045594525.1 Clostridia bacterium
GCCAGTCCCGGTTTTGTCCCCTGCCCCCAGATCCAGATTGAGTTGGCAGGCCGTTTCCCCCTTGCAATTCTTGCCTGATTGACCGGATGGTTCTTTAAAAGTTCGTAGCTTTTTTCCATCATATCCAAAATCACCGGATTGTTAGGCAAGTATTCCCCGATGTTCCGACCGGAAATATCATGGGGCGGGGTCAATTCAAAATCAAACTGTACTCCGTGCCAAAGGAGAAGATGCCGATAACTGATTCCGCCAAAATAAGACAGTTCCTCTGTTTTGAAGGCTTCGTTCACGCAGGCAATCAATTCATGAGCTTCTTTCGTGGAAATTTCATCTGCACTGTAATCCACCATTGTTTTTTCGCTGTAGGGTTCTTCGTCAGACAAAGTCACCAGATTACAGCGGAAGGATACATCCCCTTCTTTCATCTCCACGCCGATACTTGCCGCTTCCAAAGGAGAACGACCGGTATAACATTCTTCCGGATTAAATCCCATAACAGAAAGATTTGCCACATCACTTCCCGGCTTAAACCCATCGGGCACCGTTTTCACCATACCCACAATTCCCTGTGAAGCAATCGCATCCATCATAGGTTTGTTTGCCACCTGCAAAGGAGTTTTTCCACCCAAAGCTTCACAAGGCAAATCTGCCATTCCATCTCCTAAAAAGACAACATATTTCATTCCTCAATCACATCCTTTTTTCGTAAAACAACATCCTTTTCTACTATTATATCAAAAAAATCACCAAAAGCCAAGAAAAAATTGATGATTTTATTTCCAAACTTTTTCAAATATTACTTGCTAAATCTATTCATTCTATGGTATAATAGAAAAATAGAGTACAAAATTGGTAAAAAACTTCGATTTAGGAGGCTATTTCGTATGATTAAGGTTGCAATACTGGGTTACGGTACCGTTGGCTCCGGTGTTTACGAAGTCATTATGAACAACCGTAACAGCAGTGATGAAGCAAAACGGATGGATGTAAAACACATTCTGGATTTGCGTGAATTTCCCGAGCTGCCTCACAGCCACCTGTTCACAAAAGATTATCAGGATATTTTAAATGACCCTGAAGTCAGCGTTGTGGCAGAGGTGATGGGCGGTCTGCATCCGGCTTATGAATATACCAAACAAGCATTACAAGCCGGAAAGCATGTTGTTACCTCCAATAAGGAACTGGTAGCAACTCATGGTGCAGAACTTTTGCAGCTGGCACGGGAGAAAAATATTAACTACATGTTTGAAGCCAGCGTTGGCGGCGGGATTCCGATTATCCGTCCCCTGACCTCTTGTCTGGCGGCAAATGACATTTATGAAATCCTTGGTATCTTAAACGGTACCACCAACTATATTCTGACACAGATGATTTCTGAGGGAGACAGTTTTGAAGAAGCCTTGAAAAAAGCTCAGGAAAAAGGATATGCAGAACGCAACCCCGATGCAGATATTTTAGGACACGATGCCTGCCGTAAGATTGCTATTTTAGCATCTCTGGCTTGCCATAAAAATGTGGACTGTGATTTGATTCACACCGAGGGCATCACCCGCATTACATTGGAGGATGTGGAATTTGCATCCCGTATGGGCTATGTGATTAAGCTGCTGGGTTGCTTTAAAAAGGCGGATGGAGGCATTATCGTCAGAGTTTCTCCCATGATGATTCCAAAGGATCACCCCTTAGCAGGTGTAGAAAGCGTGTTTAACGGTATCTTTGTCAAGGGCGGTGCTGTAGGTAACCTGATGTTCTACGGCAGAGGTGCAGGAAAACTTCCTACCGCAAGTGCTGTAGTTGCGGATATGATTGACAGTGCCCGTAACATTGATCGGAACAAGCCCTTAATCTGGAATAAGACCGATGAAAACTTTGTATTGGATTACAAAGAAGACACTTTGGCATATTATGTTCGTGTAAAGGGAAATGAAGCTGTAAAAGAAAGTATTGCTTCCCTGTTTGGAAATGTTGAAGTTATTTCCAAGAAGGAAAATGCAGCCTTCATGACTCCCGTCGGAAAAGACGGTGTACTGACCGACACCATTTCCAAGCTGGAAGAACAAGGAATTGAAGTTCTTTCCACAATCCGTGTATTGAAGGAAAATTAAAAGGAGGATACGATTGTGAGTCTTATTGTAAAAAAATTCGGCGGCAGTTCAGTGGCAGATGCAGCCAAGCTGAAAAATGTTGCCAACAGAATTGTGGAATCCTATGATAAAGGAGATCAGGTAATCGTTGTAGTGTCCGCCCAAGGGGATACCACCGACGATTTAATCGAAAAAGCAAAAGAGGTCAACCCAAAAGCTTCAAAAAGAGAAATGGATATGCTCCTTTCCACAGGAGAACAGATTACCATTTCTCTGCTTGCCATGACCTTGGAGAGCATGGGTTATCCGGTCGTTTCTCTCACCGGCTGG
The DNA here is from genome assembly GCA_045594525.1 of Clostridia bacterium. Taxonomy (GTDB): domain Bacteria; phylum Bacillota; class Clostridia; order HGM11514; family HGM11514; genus SIG438. The sequence goes on from JAZNYR010000264.1 coordinate 2,415, forward strand.
CAGGCAGGATTTTTGACCAATTCGGATTACAGCAATGCCAGAATCAAGTCCATTAACACAGAAAGAATCAATGCAGAACTTGATAAAAATAACATTGTCATTGTAGCAGGTTTTCAGGGACTGAACAAATACGACGATATTACCACATTGGGTCGTGGCGGTTCAGATACCTCGGCAGTGGCATTGGCTGCAGCATTCCATGCTGACCTGTGCGAAATTTATACAGATGTAACGGGTGTTTACACTGCCGATCCCAGAATCGTAAAAAATGCCCGCAAATTAGATGAAGTTTCTTATGATGAAATTCTGGAACTTGCAAGTCTGGGTGCAAATGTGCTGCACAACCGTTCCGTTGAACTTGCAAAAAAATATAATGTGAATTTAGAAGTACTGTCCAGCTTTGAAAAAGTGCCGGGCACCATCGTCAAGGAGGTAAAAAACGTGGAAAAAATGTTGGTTAGAGGTGTAACAAGGGACAATAATGTATCCCGTATCGCAATTATCGGTTTGCCGGATGAACCGGGCACTGCATTTAGAATTTTCTCTATGCTTGCAAAGAAGGGAATTAATGTAGATATTATTCTGCAAAGCATCGGCCGTAATGATACAAAGGACATCTCCTTCACCGTATCCCGCGACCATGTGGAAGCAGCTTTAACTGTTTTAAACGATGCAAAAGATTCTTTGGGCGCCGGCGATATCACCCATGACGATAATGTTTCCAAGGTTTCTATCGTAGGCTCCGGTATGGTAAACAATCCGGGTGTGGCTGCAAAGATGTTTGAGGCTCTCTATGATGCCAACATCAATATCCAGATGATTTCCACTTCCGAAATTAAAGTTTCTGTTCTGGTGGAAGAACGGTATGCTGAAAAAGCAGTAATTGCAATTCACGATAAATTCAATATTTAATTGCACACGATTTGACCGACCGAATTATTTCGGTCGGTTTTTGTATACCTTTTCCAAATTCCGTCAATACTTTATTTGAAAACAAAAAGACGGCACGGAAGGGACGGTAATCAATGATCAATAAGGTTGAAATTTGCGGTGTAAACACGGCGAAACTGCCTGTATTGACAAATGAGGAAAAGGATGAGCTGTTTGCCCGAATCCAAAAGGGGGACAAGCTTGCCCGTGAAGAATTTATCCGTGGAAATTTAAGATTGGTGTTAAGTGTGATCAAGCGGTTTCATAACCGCGGAGAGAGCGCTGACGATTTATTCCAGATTGGCTGTATCGGCTTAATCAAATCCATTGACAATTTTGATGTTACCCAGAATGTGAAATTTTCCACCTACGCCGTTCCCATGATTATCGGGGAAATCCGCCGGTATCTCAGGGACAACAATGCCATTCGGGTCAGCCGTTCTCTCAGAGATACGGCTTACAAGGCTCTTCAGGCAAAGGAAAAACTGACCCTCTTGCTTTCAAGAGACCCCACCATTGAAGAAATTGCAAAGGAAATGGGCATGGAGAAAGAAAATATTGTGTTTGCTCTTGATGCTATCCAAGACCCCGTTTCCCTGTTTGAACCTGTCTATCACGACGGCGGGGATACCATGTTTGTCATGGATCAGGTCAGCGACGAAAAAAACAGAGATGAAAACTGGATTGAGGAAATTGCGCTTAGAGAAGCAATGCGTCATCTCAACCCACGGGAGAAACACATTCTCACCCTACGGTTCTTTGAAGGAAAAACCCAGATGGAGGTGGCAGATTCTATTGGCATCAGCCAGGCACAGGTTAGTCGATTGGAAAAAGCCGCCATTCAGCACATGAAAAAGTTAATGTAAAAAATTTAAAAAAGGTATTGACAAATTTCCGCTCATCTGCTATAATATATAAATGTGTTAAGAAAATATGCGGATATGGCGGAATTGGCAGACGCGCATGGTTCAGGTTCATGTGAGAGCAATCTCATGGAGGTTCAAGTCCTCTTATCCGCACCAAACAGTAGAAATCCGAACCTTGTACCAATCGGTGAAGGGTTCGGATTTTTATTATATCTTGACTATCCTAATTTTAATAGGAAACTTGAAAAACAATAATATCGAAATCTCAGGGGATAAAACTTTAACCGGTTTTATCTCTTTTTTATATATTTTTATCCGCACATTCGTCAAATTAAATGCCTTCTGATAAAATGAAGCTACCAAATTTAAGTGATGAAATAAGTGCTACAAGCGGTGTCGAGAATTTCAAAATAGGATTCAGGCTTGGAGTTCAAATGATGTGTGACAGTTTGTTGGTTAATGAAAATATGGTTTTAAGAGATTCTGAATATAGCGGAGGTATTTCAAAATAAAAAAGTCAATCATATCCATCATATCAATCGTATCAATTTTAACAAGTTCTTTTTCTGTAAGTGCAGCAGAGGTGCCGAGAGAGTCCGCGCCCTGCAATGCCACAAATGAAGCAATTATTGATGCTGAAAGTTTTATCGGCGATATATTAACCGAGGTGCAGAATGGCTTAGGATATGCCGATGCGAGAGCAAAATCAAACCGTATATTCTTTGATGCGTGGCTAAACGGTCAGACAAATGATTATAGCTACGGCGAGCTTGTTGACATAGCCAATACCGCAATATGGCAATATAGAGATATGTATTTGCGACCTGACTTTTACAAAGATAATCTTGAAAAGATCAGAGTTATTATTGCTCCCGTAATTGAAGATTATAAATCAGGCAAAATTACTTATGCCGAAGCAGAATTTGATGCCCGTGTAAAAATCTATCGATCTGTAAATCCAAATTTCAATCCCAATGTGGAATATATGAAAGACCCGATACACAGAGATATTCCATTGATAGACAATAGCTTATTTATAATGGCGAGAAAAATATTATTAGATAAATAACCATGATGGCACACATATCCTTACCATATGTGTGCCATTCATCTTATGCTTTTCATTCTAATTTAAATAACTCACTTGCTCTATATAGTGAGTTAACTTTTTCTTCACCCTCTAAATATGTTATAAAGTTTGTTTCTAATATAAACAATGCAGCCATCGCAGAAATCAAATTTTCCAAATTTGCACGACAATAATTGGTTTTCCCATTTTGATAGTGTGAGGTTCGCTCATGTTTGACTTTGTTATATGCAGTCCACCATTGTGGAGTTTCTGCTCCGTTAAGCAATTTATATCGGATGCTGTTTTTTTATCCTTATATTGCTCATACC
>JAZNYR010000265.1:0-2558 GCA_045594525.1 Clostridia bacterium
TAGGATAATATATTATAATAAAACAAATGAAAGATTTTTGTTGCATGATCAGGAAGAAAGGGTTATTGATAATGTATAAAGATATTTTTCCGTTCTGGGATACTTTGACAAGGGCTGAACAGCAGCTAATCTGTCGAAACACTGTGAAAAAAAGTTTTTCTAAAGGAGAAAACATTCACGGAGGACAGGGAGAGTGTACCGGTGTGATTGTGGTAAACAAAGGAACTCTTCGTACATATTTGCTGTCAGAGGAAGGGAGAGAAATTACATTATACCGATTGTTTCCGGGTGAGTTTTGTATGCTGTCAGCTTCCTGTGTATTAAAAACGATTGAATTTGATGTTTTGGTTGATGCAGAGGAGGAGAGCGAGTGTTGTATTATAAACGGAAACGCATTTTCGGAATTAACCGAAAGCAATCTTTTGGTCAAAAATTTTGCTTTAGAAACGGCGGTAAGCAGATTTTCTGATGTGATGTGGGTTATGCAGCAAATTTTATTTATGAGTTTTGACCGCAGACTTGCAATTTTTTTGTGGGATGAAATGATAAAAACAAACAGCACCCGCATTCACCTGACCCATGAGCAGATTGCCCGTTATACGGGATCTGCCCGCGAGGTGGTAACACGGATGCTGAAATACTTTGCCGCTGAACAAATTGTTTCCTTGTCTCGCGGCGAAATTGAGATTCTGGATAAGAATAGGTTAAAAGTATTAGTCAATCCAGGACAGCAATTCTGATTTGCTTCTGGCACCGATCAATCGTTTGACCTCGGTGCCATTTTTCATGAGAATCAGAGTAGGAATGCTCATGATGCCAAACTTTTGCGCAAGCTCAGGTTCATCATCAACATTGATTTTGCCTACTTTTATGTTGTTTGTTTCTTCGCCGATTTCGTCAACGATGGGAGAAACCATGCGACAAGGTCCACACCATTCTGCCCAGAAATCCAGCAAGACAGGTTTTTCGGATTGGACCACTTCTGTATTAAAATTTTGCTTTGTAATTGCCAATACTGCCATAAAAATCATCCTTTCTTATTTGGTTTTATAGTATAACATACAGTGACAATAGCCTTCAAATTCCGGATCGTTGATTTGATCACGGAACTCTTTGCAGATGCACTTGTTATCTTCGGATTGTTCCAACCGACATGGACAATATCCGCCCCTTTTTTTCAAACCTTCTTTTATTTTTTGAACCAATTCTTTGTCATCATTAAATCTAATCGCCATAATCATTCCTCCTTTGTTATTTTTATTATACCTAACTTTTAAAAAGGTTTCTGTGACCAGGTCACAAAAGGGTACTAATTTTTAAAAAATATACATAAGATAAGTTGGAACGGAGGGATAGGAATGAAACGAATTTTGTCATTTGTAATGGTGTTTTGCTTGTGTTCGGGGATTTTTGTCAATGCAGATGATATGAATTTATCTGCAAAATCTGCTATTTTAGTGGAACGAACATCCGGTCAGATTTTGTATGAACAAAATGCAAAGGAACGCCTTCCTATGGCAAGTGTCACTAAAATTATGACCATGCTGATAGGAATTGAAGCAATAGACAGCGGCAAAATTAAAATGGAGGATATGGTAACAGTCAGCGAATATGCATCTTCCATGACAGGGTCAAGAGTGTTTTTGAGTGTAAACGAAACGATCAGTGTTCAGGATTTGTTTAAATCTATTGCGGTGGCATCCGGAAACGATGCCGCAGTTGCACTGGCAGAATATCTGGCGGGCAGTGAATCGAATTTTGTGGAGATGATGAATAAAAGGGCAGAAGAATTGGGACTGACCGATACCCATTTTGTAAATTGTAACGGCTTGCCGGCAGAAGATCACTATTCCAGTGCTTATGATTTAATGGTTCTTTCCCGTGAATTATTAAGTCACGATTCCATAAGACCCTTTCTGACAATCTGGATGGATAGCTTGCGTGACGGCTCTTTTACTCTTGCCAATACCAACAAGCTGATTCGTTTTTATGAAGGCGCAACAGGAATTAAGACCGGTTCCACAGATGAAGCACTTTTTTGTATATCAGCATCTGCTATGCGGGACGGTATGGAACTGATTGCTGTTGTTTTGGGTAGTCCTACTTCCAAAGAACGGTTTGCCGATGCATCTTCACTTTTGAATATGGGGTTTTCCTCTTATGCTTTAGAAAAAGGGGTGGAAAAAGGAGAAGAATTGACTGTTCTGCCGGTAGAAAAAGGCGTTGAAAAGAAGGTGTCTGTGATTGCTGATGCGGATTTTTCTGCCGTTGTCAAAAAGGAAGAAAAAGGGCAGGTGAGCCACGAATTAACCATGCCTGACCGCCTTATTGCCCCGGTCAATCAAGGAGATGTGGTTGGGAAAATCACTTTTTCATTAGACGGAGAGAAAATTGGCACAGTCAATGCCGTCGTTGCATCAACGGTGAAAAAAGCGGGAATGTTCCGTTCCTACGGTGACATTCTTAAAAAATGGCTCAAGGGGCTGTAGAATTTCGCTGATTCAATTGCTTTATGCTATAAACAAACATCGCCTCTCGTCGTATCCACATACGACTTC
>JAZNYR010000266.1:0-4124 GCA_045594525.1 Clostridia bacterium
GGAGAAGTGACGGCAGTTACCTTTGGAATCAACTGCATCAAGGATGAGTTTACGGGAGAATCCGGCGTAGTACAGGCGGCAATCAAACTGCTTTGTCAGGTGATTTCCAATCCCGTAACAGAAAACAACGGTTTTTCCAAAGAGTTTTTTGAACGGGAACGGGAAAACTTAAAAATGATGATTCAAAATCGGGTGAACGATAAAAAGACCTATGCCACCGAGCGGTGCTACGAAGAAATGTGCAAGGAGGAACCCTTTGGGGTGTATCAGTACGGTCAGGCAGAGGATTTGAAAGGATTGGACCCTCAATCCCTTTATACCCATTATCAAGAAATGTTACAAAGTCCTATGGATGTGTTTGTGTGCGGGGACACGGATTTGGAAGAAATCATTCCTCTGTTTGCCCATTTTAAGCCAAACGGCACCATTCCCCAAACCTCTTTGATTACCGAGGTGAAGGAAGTGAAGCATATTACAGAAGAGCTGGATGTGAATCAGGGAAAATTATCGTTAGGGTTCCGCACAGGGATTGGTGCAGATGACCCCCTGTTCCCCGCCCTTTTTCTATACAACAGCATTTTAGGCTCAGGGGTGCATTCAAAGCTGTTTCGCAATGTGCGGGAAAAGCTGAGTCTTTGCTATTATGCCTATTCCCGTCTGGAACGGTTCAAGGGAACTATGATGATTTCCTCAGGGATTGAGTTTGATAAATTCAAAGATGCCTACGACGAAATCCTCCTGCAGACAGAAGAAATGAAACGGGGCAATATTTCAGAGGAAGAAATGAGTTCTGCCCGATTCTCTTTGACCAATCAGCTCAAAGCCATGGCAGATACCCCTTCGGCATTGCTGGATTACGCCTTGATTCAGGCATTGAAAAAAGAAATAACCGAACCCGAAAAAATGATGAAAGCATTAGGTTCTGTCACAAAAGAACAAATCGTTGAGGTGGCAAATCGGGTCACTCTTGATACCGTGTATTTCTTAAAAAACAAAGGAGGGGAATCAAAATGAAACAAATTCATTGCAAACAGTTAAACGAAACCCTCTTTCACCATACCCACAAAAGCGGACTGGAGATTTATGTTCTGCCAAAATCGGGGTATTCCAAAAGCTATGCTATTTTCGCCACCAAGTACGGCTCTGCAGATGCGAAATTTTGTAATCCCCATACAGGAAAAGAAATCGAGGTACCCGACGGGGTGGCTCACTTTTTAGAGCACAAAATGTTTGAACAGCCTGACGGAAGTGACGCCTTTACCGAATTTTCCAAAACAGGGGCAGACGCTAATGCATTCACTTCCTTTTTGACAACCGCTTATTTATTTTCCTGCACCAGTGGTTTTTACGAAAACTTAAAGCACTTGCTTTCTTTTGTCCAGACCCCTCATTTTACCGAGGAAAATGTGGCAAAGGAGCAGGGCATTATCGGTCAGGAAATCAGAATGTACGAGGATGACCCGGGCTGGAGAAGCTATTTTAATGCGATTGAGGCAATGTATCATCATAACACCGTCCGCCGTGATATTGCAGGAACGGTGGAAAGCATCGGAAAAATTACTCCTGAACTTTTATATGATTGCTACAACACCTTCTATCATCCCTCCAATATGATTTTATTCTGTACGGGAGATGTGGATCCCCAACGGGTGGTTGCCGCCGCAGAGGAACAGATTTCTCCCAAATTTGAAGATTTGGGCGAGATTACGAGATTCCACGAACAAGAACCGGAGGAAATTTTCCAAAAGGAAAAGGTACAGGTAATGTCTGTTGCCCAACCCCTCTTTTATGTGGGAATCAAGTCAAAACCCGAGGAAGATGTGTTCCGTCAGGATTTGTTATACTCCGTTTTAATGGAAGCGGTACTGGGCAAAAGCTCACCCCTTTATCAGGAGCTTTATCGTCAGGGACTGATCACTCCCTCCTTTGGCACAGAGGTCACCTGCGAAAAGGAATATGCCCATCTCATACTGGGCGGTTCTGCTCCCGACCCCCGAAAAACCGCAAAGGCTTTGGAGGAAGGGTTGCAAAAGATTCGTCAAACAGGAGTGTCCCAAGAAGATTTTTCACGGGCGAAAAAGGTGGTGCTGGGAGACATCATCCGACTGTTCAACAGCGTGGAGCAGGTTTCCAATCAGTTTATCAACGCCCTCTTCCGAGGTGCATCATTGTTTGACGCTCCCGACCTGTTATCCGCCATTACCTTGGAGGATTGTAACAAGGCGGCAAATAAGCTATTCCAAGAAGAAAAAATGGTGTTATCCGTTATTTCCCAATAAGGAGTGATTTCTTATGACAAATACCGTAGGATTTCCCGGCTTCGGATTAGAATTTGAACTGAACCGTGTTGCCTTCACCCTGTTCGGGCGGGAGGTGTATTGGTACGGCTTGATTATCGTGCTGGGACTCCTCTTGGGAACCCTGGTTGGTTTGAAAAACGCAAAGAAAATCGGTCTGTCTGCCGATACCATTTATGATTTTTTGCTGTGGGCAATCCCCGCCTGCGTCATCGGTGCCAGAATTTATTATGTGGCAACCAGTTGGAACGATTATAAAGACAACCCCCTCTCTGTTTTCTATGTGTGGGAAGGAGGTATTGCCATTTATGGTGCGGTCATTGCCGCTATCCTTATCTTGCTCCTCTTTTGCAAGGTGAAAAAAATCCCGCCCTACGATATGCTGGACGCTTGTTGCGTGGGGTTGATTTTAGGACAAGCAGTGGGACGGTGGGGCAATTTTGTCAACAGTGAAGCCTATGGTACCGTTACCACCCTTCCCTGGAGAATGAGCATTGAAGAGGCGGGCAGGATTTTGGAGGTGCATCCCACCTTCCTTTATGAATCCTTATGGAATTTCATTGGGTTTGCTTTGCTTTTGTTTTTGTTCCACCGCAAACGAACCTTTGCAGGCAAAGTGTTCTGGTCCTATCTTTTGTGGTACGGCGCGGGACGGTTCTTCATCGAAGGCTTGCGGACGGACAGCCTTTATGTAGGCGATTTCCGTATTTCCCAGATTGTGGCTGTGCTTTCGGTGATTGTGTCAATCATCATGTTGATTCGGTTGAAAAAAGCAAAGGTTATCCCTCCTGAATCGACAGATACCGTATAAACATGGTGAATTGCAAGCCTTGCTTGCATGAATTGACAGCAAAGCTGTCATGAATTGTCCCGAAAAAATCGGGACATGAATTGAATTTCTTTGAAATTCGTTGTGGCAGAAAATCTCTGATTTTCTTTGATTTTATTTTCCCGCAGGGAAAATTTCCATAACGCATCGTAAGATGCAATTCACGAACTTGAAAAGTTCAATTCACGCCCGAAGGGCAATTCATGTACCGAAGGTACAATTCGTTGTGTTTCTTTTCAAAGAAAAAAGAAAGGGTCTTTTCCCATGACTAAAACAAACGCCATGCGGCAGTTGGACAAAGCAAAAATTAAATATGAGGCGCTTACCTACGAAGTAGACGAATCGGATTTATCGGGAATGCACATTGTGTCCCAAATCAACATCCCCGCCCCCCAAGTGTTTAAAACTCTGGTAGCACGGGGAGAAAAAAAGGGAATCTGTGTGTTTTGTATTCCCGTTGACAAAGAAGTGGATTTAAAAAAAGCCGCCGTTGTGGCGGGAGAAAAACGGGTAGAGCTGGTGGCGGTAAAAGAATTGCTTGGGCTGACGGGCTACATAAGAGGGGGTTGCTCCCCCATCGGTATGAAGAAAAAATTCCCCACCTTTATCGAAGAATCTGCCCTGTCTTTTGACCGTATTACCGTCAGTGCAGGGGTGAGAGGCTGTCAGTTGCTCCTTGACCCGAAAGAACTGATTTCCTTCACCCAAGCAACACCTTGTCACATTACATCGTAAAGGAGCTATAGCACAACGAAAATCTGCCTTGTATTTACCGAATACCTTATAAAGCCTCCCTTGCCTAAAAGGAGGCTTTTTTTATTCTCGATATTTTTACTCCGTAAAATCGATATGTTTTTCGTTTCACTCAAAACTCGATATGATATGAATTCATATCGCCTCGGTGCTGTGCACCGCGTATAAAGATATAATCTGGATGCCAATGTTTTTGGCAATATACTCGCTATCGCTCGTGCGATATATTTGTTTCCCAAATGCGA
>JAZNYR010000267.1:0-17946 GCA_045594525.1 Clostridia bacterium
ATGGCAAAGTCATGCTTTTGGATACCCGAAGTCGTATGTGGATACGACGAGAGGCGATGTTTGTTTATAGCATAAAGCAGGAAAATCAGTGAAATTTGTTTCAAAACAAATTTCTACATTAGGTTTTCTCATGTTTCTTAAATTTTATCGTTTCTAATGACCTTATCCCGCCATAAGTTTGCTTTATGCGATCTGTGCATTTTGCTACAACACCTTTTTTAATATTTATGTGCAAACGATTGACATTGCACATAAAATATGATATAATGAATATACTAATAGTGAAAGGAGTTTGTTTTTATGGCTACCACTAATGTTACAATTCGTATGGATAAAGAATTAAAAGCACAAGCGGATGATTTATTTGCGGCTTTAGGACTTAATATGTCAACTGCAATGGGTGTATTTTGCCGACAGGCAGTACGACTTGGCAAAATCCCCTTTGAACTTGCCGTAGATATGCCTAATGCTGAAACACTTGCTGCGATTGATGATGTAAACAACAACAGAAATATGAGTAAGGCTTATGATGATATGGATGAACTTATGAGGGATTTAAATGCTTAAAGTAAGATTTTCGTCCAAATTTAAAAAAGATTTCAAGGTAATTGTGAAGCGCGGCTATAATATTTCATTATTTGAAGAAGTGTTGTCTTTGTTGCGGGAAGAAAAGACTTTACCCGAAAAATACAGTGACCACGCACTAAAGGGTGATTATATGGGACATCGGGAATGTCACATTACTCCTGACTGGCTTTTAATTTACAAAAAAGAAAATGATATGATTACCTTGTCTTTGACTCGAACGGGAAGTCATAGTGATTTGTTTTAGCACAAAAATAATGGATGAGAATTTTCCTCTCATCCATTCTTTATTATCCTGTTTATCAAGGACACCCATTTTTTCTGTTTTTTACTTTACAGATCATCTGCATCCTGCACAGGAACTTCGTTTTTATTGACAGGTTTTCCCGTATAGCTTCCCTGGGGGTCAGACTTTTTCATTTTCGGAGAAACATACGCATCAATCACAGATTGGGTTTTCGGGTCGGGCCGTAATACTTTTTTCATAGTTTTTCACCTCGTATTTAGTATGAGGTGAAATTTTTAATTTATGCAAACCATAAATTTGCTTCAAAGCATTTTTTTCCTTCATTTTTTTGACCCAAAACATACCACTGATTTCCCTCTGCTCCCGCAAACAAGGAAATGGCTTCCTGATATTTGCATTCTCTGTGGTACCGAATGAGCAGAGAGGAAACAGGTGACTCCATAGGAGTACAGTTGCAAACCACATCGGCATATTCTGCATTATTGAGGTGCTTATTCTGGTCAATCATGGAATAAGATGCCAAAAAGACACCTGCGGGTGACACGGCGGTCTTTGCAATTCTGTGCTTGGGCGGGAGCTTTTCCTCTGCCTCAAACAAAGCGGACAGGCGGGGGTCATAGTCCCGCAAAATTTTATTTTCAAGGGTATCAATCAGAATCCAGTTGGTGTCAATCACGCCCTGCAATTCTCCCCCTTTCCAAAGCTGGGTTGTACGATAAAAACAAGCTCGGTGGGGAGCAAAGGGCTGGGTTCGCATGGTTACGGTATCGTAAGGATGAAGCTGGTGATACATGGTGGCTTTCACATCGTTAATGAGAAATGCCGTATGGGTTTTTGCATGAAGCTCTAAGGTAATCCCCATTTGGTCGCTATGCTCCCGACTGATTTGCTGTGCTTGCCGAAGGAGGGCACTATATTTCATGTTTCCACGAAAATCACATTCAAATCCCGTTACCGTTATTTCTTTTTCATAAATCTTCATTTGGTTTCTCCTTAGAAAAAGCTCATCTGGCTGGATTCCTCCATCCCGTCAAGGCAGCCTTGATTTCGCAGCGTTTCAATCACTGTTTTGTTCAGCTTCGCCCGCACCTGCAAGTCCTCAATAGAGAAGAAGGGTTCTTCTTCACGGGCAGCAACAATGGCTTTTGCCGCATTGTCACCCAAGCCGCTTAAGGCATTAAGAGAGGGTCTGATTTTCCCTTCTCCCGTCGGCTTAAACCGAACCCCGTCCGATTCTTCCAGACTAATGGGCAGGAAAGTAAGACCGCGAGCGTACATTTCAATACAAAGCTCTAAAATGGTGATCATTTCTTTTTCTTTTTGTGTGGGTTTGGGCAGCATTTCCAGCTCTTGTTTTTTGGCTTTTGCAACTTGCGGACCCTTACACATAAATTCAGCATCAAAGTTATCGGCTCGAATGGAAAAATAGGTGGAATAATACTCCTCGGGATAGTTGACTTTAAACCAAGCAACACGGAATCCCATGGTAACATAGGCGGCAGCATGAGCTTTGGGGAACATATACTGAATCTTTTTACAGGAATCAATATACCAATCCTCCACGCCATTTTCCCGCATCAACTTTTCTTGTTCTTCTGTAAGCCCTTTTCCTTTTCTCACGCTTTCCATAATTTTAAAGGAGTCCAGATTGGGAAGTCCTTTTCGGATTAAAAAGCCCATAATATCGTCACGGGTACAGATAACATCCATCAGAGTAAGCCCGTCATTGACAATCAAATCCTGGGCATTGCCCACCCACACATCCGTTCCGTGAGAAAGTCCTGAAATCCGCACCAGTTCTGCAAAGGTGGTAGGTTTGGTATCCACCAGCATCTGACGGACAAATTTGGTGCCAAATTCGGGCACGCCGTAGGTTCCCACGGTAGAGCCAATGGCCTCTGGGGTAACCCCTAAAGCCTCCGTTCCCGTAAACAAACTCATGGTCTTTTTATCGTCTAACTGAATTTCGGTGGCATCCACTCCCGTTAAATCCTCCAGCATTCTGATGACAGTGGGATCGTCGTGCCCTAAAATATCCAGCTTAAGTAGGTTCTGGTCAATGGAATGATATTCATAATGAGTGGTAATAATCCCCGACTCACGGTCGTCCGCAGGGTGCTGAACGGGACAGAAATAATGAATGTCCGAATCCTTGGGAACAACAATAATCCCCCCCGGATGCTGACCGGTGGTGCGTTTCACTCCCGTACAGCCCAGAGCCAATCGTTCTTTTTCCGCATTGTTTAAATTTCTGCCTGTTTTTTCGATATATTTTAACACATAACCAAAAGCAGTTTTTTCTGCAACGGTACCAATGGTTCCGGCACGGAACACAAACCCTTCCCCGAACAATTCTTCCGTATATTTATGGGCAACGGCTTGGTAGTCCCCTGAAAAGTTTAAGTCAATATCAGGTTCCTTGTCCGCATTAAATCCCAAAAAGGTTTCAAAGGGAATGTCATGCCCGTCCTTTTTCATGACGGGAGCACCGCATTTGGGACATCCTTTATCGGGCATATCACAGCCGGAACCGTAAGAGCCGTCCATGATAAACTCGGAATATTTACACTCAGGGCAAACATAGTGAGGAACCAAGGAATTGACCTCAGTAATGCCCGCCATAAAGGCAACCAGAGAAGACCCGACAGAACCTCGGGACCCAACCAGATACCCGTCTGAATTGGACTTTGCCACCAGCTTTTGAGCAATCATATACATCACCGCATAGCCGTTATTGACAATGGGCGTCAGCTCCCGCTCCATTCTTGTTGCCACAATGTCAGGAAGAGGGTCCCCGTAAATCCGCTTTGCTTTTTCATAGCACATCTCGGTCAAATCCTCTGCCGCCCGCTCCATTTTGGGCGGGAAGGTTTCCTTGGGAGTGGGACGGATGTTTTCAATCATATCTGCAATTTTGTTGGGGTTGGTGATAACGATTTCCCGTGCCTTTTCTTCGGGCAGATAAGAAAATTCTGCCAGCATTTCCTCTGTGGTTCTAAAATACAGAGGCGCCTGATTGCAGGCATCATCAAACCCCTGTGCGGTCATTAACACCTCACGGAACACCGCATCCTCGGGGTTTAAAAAGTGCACATCCCCTGTTGCTACAACCATTTTTTTGTGTTGTTCCCCCAACCGCAAAATTTCACGGTTCAGTTCCTTTAATGCTTCTTCGTTGGGCACCAGTCCGTTTCGTACCATAAACTGATTGTTCCCCAAAGGCTGAACCTCGTAATAATCATAAAAGTTTGCCAAGGCTTCGATTTCCTCAGGGGTCTTTTTCTGCAATAACGCCTGATATAGCTCGCCCGCCTCGCAGGCAGAACCAATCAGCAATCCCTCTTTGTGCTGTAAATACACACTTTTGGGGATTCTGGGTGTTCTGTAAAAATAATGTAAGTGAGATTCGGAAACCAGTTCGTATAAATTTTTCAGTCCCGTCAGGTTTTGCACCAGGATAATGGCATGATATGCTTTGGATTTTCGCACATCTGCCGTGGCGGTCAAAACAGTATTGAGCTCTTTAATCCCCGACACTGAATACTCTTTTTCAATCGTTTCAAAGCATTTTAATAAAATTTTTGCAGTAGCAAGTGCATCGTCACAAGCTCTGTGATGATTTTCCAACGAAACCCCCAGATGCTTTGCCACCACATTTAATTTGTGTTTATTAAGCTGGGGGAACATGGCACGGGATAATTCCAAAGTATCCAGCACCGTGTTGTTAATGGCAATGTCTTGTTTTCTGCATGCCTCGCGAAGGAAGGACATATCGAAAGAAGCGTTGTGTGCCACAAACACTCCTGTCCCTGCAAACTCCATAAAACGAGGCAGAATTTTGGTAATGTCCTCTGCATCCTCCACCATAGCATCGGAAATACCCGTCAGCTCCGTAATATTGGCGGGAATATTTCTCTTGGGGTTCACAAATTCTGAGAAAGTATCCACGATTTTACCGTTTTGGACCTTCACTGCACCGATTTCGATGATGTCATCCGTTGCAGGAGAAAGACCTGTGGTTTCAATATCAAACACAATAAAGGTATCAGAAAGAGAGGCATCCTGCTCTCCTGACACAATATCCAATGTATCGTTTACAAGGTAGGCTTCCACCCCGTAAATAATTTTAATATCACTGCCCTTTGCCGCTTTAAAGGCAAGAGGAAAGCTTTGGAGTACCCCATGGTCGGTAATGGCAATGGCACGATGCCCCCACTTGATTGCGGTTTCCACCAAATCCTTAGCGGGAGCCAGTGCATCCATGGCACTCATCTGGGTATGAACATGAAGCTCTACCCGCTTTTGGGGAGCCTCATCCTTTTTGGTTTTCTTTTCTCCCAGCATAATGTTTTTGACCATAATCACCGTTTCATGGTCGTATTTATCTTCGCTTAAATCCCCTTTTACAACAATTCGTTCCTTCTTCTTTAAGCCCTCGTCCAAAGACTTTTCAAAGTTCTTTTCACAAATCAGCTTACAGGTTATGGAAAAGGTCAGGTCGGTAATGGCAAAAGAGTAAATGAGCATTCCTCGCTTGGTTTCCCGTTTATCAACTTTAAAAATATCCCCTTCTGCTACAACGGTGCCGTATTCCTGACCCAATTCAATCAAGGGCATGGGTTTTCCTTTAAAGGGTTTGCCGTAAATGGCATCTCCCGGTTTTTTCCCAGATGTCATGTTGGCTGATGCTTGGGCAATATATTCTTGCAATCGGTTTTCTTGCTCCCGTTGGAATTCTGCCATTTTGTCATCCTGCTCCGTATCAGGTTCCGGTGTTTGCTGCAATGCTTCTGCCTCGTCTAAATACGCATCCCACGCGGGATCAGGTTCCTCTACGGGGTTGGGTGCCAAAACCGTCAGCTTCATGGCATTTAGGTTCAGTAAATTGGAAATCTGCAATTCCAATTGTTTTATCACAGCAAAATCAACCGGTTGGGAACAGTCCACAACCAGCTCCATGGTTCTTTTGGTTAAATCAATGTTACTTTCCGGCAACAGGGTTCCTTCTGCCAAAGAGGCAGGAAATTCTATCCCTGTAAACCAATGTAGTATTTCTTTCATGTTTCTTCTCCGTTTATGTAAAATGGGCTACATCTGTTCTATTTCTGACAGCAAGGCACTGACCGCCTCTGATTCGGGCACCTTCCGTAAAATCTCACCTTTTTTAAACAGCAGTACACAGCCTTTTCCCCCTGCCAGTCCGATGTCCGCCTCTTTCGCTTCCCCGGGACCGTTTACCGCACAGCCCATCACAGCAACCTTCAAGGTTTTTGGACAGTTTTCCAACGCTTTGGTCACTTCCTCTGCAATGGGAATGAGGTTTACATTGCATCTTGCACAGGTGGGACAGGACACTACCGTAATCCCCGCCTTTCGCAATCCTGCGGCTTTTAGCAGTTCCTTTGCACACCGTACTTCCTCAACAGGGTCGGCAGTTAAGGAAACACGAATGGTATCCCCGATGCCGTCCAGCAAAAGGGCACCGATTCCCATAGCAGATTTAATGATACCGCCGTAGGAGGTTCCTGCCTCTGTCACCCCCAGATGCAAGGGATAATCACACTTTTGACTCATAAGCCGATAGGCGGCAACCGTATCGGCAACCGTAGATGATTTTAAAGAAATTACAATATCCGAAAAATCGCATTGCTCGAATAACTGAATATGTCCCAATGCACTTTCTACCATGGCTTCGGGACAGGGGTGACCGTATTTTGCCAACAGAACAGGTTCTAAGGAACCCCCATTGACGCCGATACGAATGGGAATATGTTTGGCTTTTGCCATATCAGCAACCGCTTTTACCCGCTCCATCGCACCGATATTTCCCGGGTTAATCCGCACCTTATCAATCCCCCGTTCCATGCAGGCGAGGGCAAGGCGGTAATCAAAATGAATGTCTGCCACCAAGGGAAGGGTGGTCTGTTCCTTAATTTTATCAATACATTCTGCCGATTCCATATCGGGCACCGCCAGACGGACAATTTCGCAACCCGCTTCTTCCAAGGAACGAATCTGTGCTACCGTTGCGGTAACATCCTTGGTTTTTGTATTGGTCATAGACTGAATGGTGACGGGTGCACCGCCTCCCAATTTGATATTTCCTACCGTTACTTGCTTTGTCATAAGAGTTCTCTCCGTTTAAGAAAAAAGTTTTATAATATCCTGATAAGTGACAACGACCATTAAAAGCAATAGTAATCCCATGCCGATTGCATGAACCAATCCTTCTTTTTCAGGAGGAATGGGCTTTCTGCGAATCAGTTCAATGAGCAAGAAAAAGACTCTTCCCCCGTCCAATGCGGGAAAGGGCAACAAATTAAATACGCCCAAATTCACTGCAATCAGTGCCGCCAAAGACAGTAAGCTTAATATCCCTGCCTGTGCCGATTTTCCGATTTCGTTCACAATTCCCACAGGCCCCGACATATCAGACAATGCCACCTGTCCTTGAAATAAACTGACAAAGGAATAAAGCACCATCCGTACCGTTAAAAAGCAGTTGAAAAAGGCACGCTCTAATACAGTAAACACCGTATTTTTCTCTTGTTTCATGTTAAACCCAATCAAATACCGCTCTGCCGTCACGGGATTTCCCTCATCATCCACTCCTTCCACCGTTTCCAGTCGGGGAGTCAATGTTTTGGTCAGCTTTTTTCCGTCCCGAAGTAGGGTCACTTTCATTTCTCCGTAATTTGCCTTCATCATTTCAAATTGCAAATCGGCAGGAATGTGCAGCCGATTTCCGTTAATGGCAATGATTTCGTCTCCTACCTGAAGTCCCGCCTCCGATGCGGCGGTGTCGGGCAACACTTCTGCAACCGTATTTGTAGTAACCACATCGCCCGAGTTGGCACACAAAACAATATAAATGATAAATCCCAGCAAAATGTTCATCAGTGCCCCTGCCACCATCACAAGAAGCCTTGCACCAACGCTTTTGTTACAAAGAGCACCCGAATTTTCGGATTGCTCATCCTCTCCCTCCATACTGCAATATCCGCCGATGGGCAAAAGACGGAGAGAATATCGGGTCCCGCCTTTTGTAAAGGAAACGAGCTTGGGGCCCATACCGATGGCAAATTCGTGAACCGTCACGCCCACCGCCTTTGCCGCCATGAGATGCCCCGCTTCGTGGACCGCAATCAACACACCGAACACAAGGATTGCTGCAACAATTGTCACAATCATACTAAGTTACCTTTCTTCAATCAAATTTCGGGCAGTTTCTCTTGCCCACGCATCCGCCTCAAAAATATCTTCTAAAGAAGGGGATGCCACCACCGTATGCAAATTCATAACCCCTTCCACCAATTGAGGAATTTCCAAGAAAGAAATGGTGTCCTTTAAAAATGCCTCTACTGCAATTTCGTTTGCTCCGTTCATAACACAGGGCATGGTACCTCCTTTGTTTCCCGCCTCAAAAGCAAGGGCAAGACAACGGAAAGTTTTGGTATCAGGCTGATCAAAGGTCAGTTGATTCCACTTGGTAAAATCCACTGCCTGTGCAGGAGAAGGCAAGCGCTCGGGATAAGTCAGCGCCAGCTGAATGGGAAGCTTCATATCTGCCGTTCCCAGCTGTGCCAAAATGGAATTGTCTGTGAGCTGAACCATAGAATGAATGATGCTTTGCCGATGAACCAGCACTTCAATTTGCTCCAACTCCACCCCAAACAGCCACTTTGCCTCCAGTACTTCCAAGCCTTTGTTCATCAAGGTAGCCGAATCAATGGTAATCTTACTGCCCATGCTCCAGTTGGGGTGCTTTAATGCATCCTTTGCCATAACATCGGCTAATTCTTCCTTGGCTTTTCCAAAAAAGGGACCGCCTGATGCGGTGAGTAATATTTTTTGCAAAAAGGGTTTGTTCCCCTCTAAACACTGAAAAATAGCAGAATGTTCGCTATCCACAGGCAAAATAGACACGCCCTGTCTGTTTGCCTCTTCCATCACAAGCTGTCCTGCTGTGACTAAAGTTTCCTTATTGGCAAGGGCAATGGTTTTTCCTGCTCGGATTGCGGCAAGGGTGGGCTTAAGTCCCACACTTCCCATCATAGAGGTGACCACCGTATCCGTATCGGGAAACACAGCTGCCTCTAATAATCCTTCCATGCCGCATACCACACGGGTAGAGGTATCTGCCACTCGTGTTTTAAGGTCTTTGTAAGCTTGCTCCTCAAACACCGCACAAAGGGCGGGATGAAGCCCTCGGATTTGCTGTTCCAACAACTTCACATTCCGATTGGCGGCAAG
Organism: Clostridia bacterium; assembly: GCA_045594525.1. Taxonomy (GTDB): domain Bacteria; phylum Bacillota; class Clostridia; order HGM11514; family HGM11514; genus SIG438. The sequence continues at coordinate 9,086 of JAZNYR010000267.1, forward strand.
AACCGACACGGACAATTCTTCTATTTGATTCACCACTTCCACCGTTTGGGTTCCGATGGAACCGGTGGAGCCTAAAATTGCAATTTTCTTTTGTTTCAATGATGTTTCCTCATTTCGTAAAGAGTGTAAAATGAGCCAAAAACAGGCACACTAGGGGGGCGGTAAATAAAATACTGTCAAATCGGTCTATGACCCCGCCATGCCCCGGCATAAGATTTCCAAAATCCTTGATGCCCTGCTCTCTCTTCATCCAGGAGGCGGTTAAATCTCCTATCTGTGCAATCACTCCCAGACAAACACCTGCCACTGTTAAGGGAACCAGTTGCACGGTACAAACATTGGACAGAGCCAACCCGTAAATCAGTGCTGAAGCGGTGGTTCCGATCACGCCTCCCACAGCCCCCGCCACCGTTTTATGGGGACTCACCAGGGGACAGAGCTTTCGTTTTCCGAAAGCACGGCCGGTAAAATAAGCAAAGGTATCCGTCAGCCACGCACCGCCCAAAATGAGCCAGATGGCGTAAACACCGAATTCTGATTGCCGAACCCAAACCAGACAGGAAAGAGCACAAGGCACATAAATCTGGAAGAACAGACAGTTTGTCAAGTCCGAAAAGGATAACTCCCCTGGACGGGACAGCATCACAGCCGCACCCAAAAATGCGTAAAGAACCAATCCCGTGACAACCGCCATCATGGAAGGCAGTAAGGGAATGAGAAAACCGACAACAAAACCTGCTCCCGTCAAAAGCTTATATTTTTCATACCCAAAGGCGCGGTACAGCTCGGAAAGACCGACGACCGAAACAATTCCCACCGCAATTTTTAACACCCACAGATTCCCGCAAAACAAAACGGCAAATAAAAGAAGTAACGCCACAAGGGCGGACAGGATTCTTATTTTCATAGCTTCCTCCGTTATTTACGACCGCCGAACCGACGGTCTCTTTTCTGATAGTCTGCAATCATACGGTCAATGTCTTTTGGTGAAAAATCAGGCCAGTTAATGTTGGAATACCAAAATTCCGAATAGGCCGCCTGCCACAGCATGAAGTTACTCAGCCGCAGTTCTCCGCTGGGGCGGATAATCACATCAGGGTCAGGCACATGGGCGGTGTACATCAAACGGGACAAGCTGTCCTCGGTAATGTCTTCGGGGTTTAGTACACCCTCTCTGACCTGTTCTGCAAGCTGTCGGGAGGCGTGGGTAATTTCTTCCCGACCGCCGTAATTGACAGCAAGATTTAAAATCAGTCCTGTATTATCCTTGCTGATTTCTTCTGCATGCCCAACCTTATCCCGAATACGCTGGGGGAGTCCGTTAATATTTCCCACCACCCGAATCACCGAATTTTTTCCTGCCAGATTTTGTTCCGCATTGGCAAGATAGTCGTAAAGTAAATCCATCAGTGCATCTACTTCTTCTTTGGGACGGGACCAGTTTTCGGTGGAAAAGGCATAGGCGGTAATGGCTTCCACGCCGATAGAATCACAGTATTCCGCAATTTTTTTTAAGGTTTCCGCCCCCGCCTTGTGACCGGCGGAACGGGGCAGTCCGTGCCGCTTCGCCCATCTTCCGTTTCCGTCCATAATAATACCGATGTGCTTTGGAATATTGTTTTTGTCATAAGAAATTTCTTTTTTTCTGTTCCAAAAAGCCATTATGTACCCTCCTGTAATTCCTATGTATGGTGTATCCCCCGTCTTTATGACAGCGGGACTTGCTCTTTTGTAAAAAACCCTACTTTATTATCATACCACAAAAAGGTCTTTTTGTCTATCCATTTTTACGAAATATCCGCTTGCTTTTTTCCCTGCTGTTCCTTTTGTTCAAAATAGGCGCATTGTTCCTTCATGCTGATGGTATTGACCATAATTTGTTCCAGATTGCATTTTCCGTTGACCTGATGGACACAGTCGCTGACGCAGTTGATGTTTGTCATGGTTGCTTCCTCCCTCCTTGTAAGATTGATTATTTGTAAAAGTTAAAAAATTATTCAGGCGAAGAAAAAGGAAGGGATATTTTCAGAACTTTAATTCGTCGGCGTACGAGGGTACGGTAGAGTTAAAGTTCTGAAAAAGCAAACAACCGTCAGGAAAATTCGATGTTTTCCTGACGGTTGTTTCTTTGTTATTTTCTATTTGTTTGCGGTAAACCGACTTTTTCATAGTCTGATGCAGGCAGAAAAACTCTGCCTGCACTTATTGTAACAACCCAAAGGGTCGGAATAGGGGGAAAACCCGATGCTCGGGTACAGTTTCATAGTATGAGAAATTTCAAAAAATGTGAATGAAACCATCCCTTTTTTTCACAACATTATTTTCTTTTGTTTCGTAATCCCGACGGTGTTTTTCCGTAGCATTCCTTGAATACCTTGATAAAATAGGATGGTGTGGAAAAGCCCGATTCGAAGCACACTTCATTGATGGATAAATCTGAATTCAATAGTAATGCATGAGCATATCGTAACCGCAGATTCTGAACATATTCATGGAAGGAGATTCCCATGGTCTTTTTGAATAATTCCCCCAGGTAATTGGGGTTTAAATTATATTCCTCAGCCAATTCCTGCAAGGTTAATTTCTCTCTGAATCCGTAATGAATCTGATGAATCATTTTTCCGATGTAAGGAGCTTTAATGGTTTCTTTGGAAAGGGTGACCGAATTTCTCAAAAGACGGAAAAACAGCTGTTTTACAAGCGCCTGTATCACTTCCAAACAGTATTTTTTATTAGAAGAAAACTCTTGTTCCAACATCTGAAAAAGCATCAGCAGTTCCTCCGTTTCTTTTTCGGTAAACTGCGCAATCACGGGCTGTAACATTTTGTTTTCAAAAATGGAGTTGTCAAACTCCAGATGATATAGCGTCAAGGGTGTTTTCTCGTTGCAGGTGACTGCATGAAAACTGGCGGGGGTGAGCATAAATGCACTTCCCTTTTGAATAGGGCAGGAAATGCCGTCAATGATGTGGGTTCCCTCTCCGTCCACCACAAATTCCATTTCACAGTAATCGTGCCAATGAAAATTATTTTTCTGTTCAGAACAAATGGTTCTTTTTATAATATAAAACCCAATTTCGTCAGATGAAAAATACGGGCTTTGCCGTTTTAATTTTTGCTCTGTCTTTTTCATGGAATCACCTCTTTCAAACTCATTATATCACTTTATTTTAGAAATCTCAATACTTTTTCACAATCTGTAATTTTTTATATAAATCATGTGAATTTTATCTTGTTTTATTCCTGTTTTTTATGTATACTGATAAAAAATATTTATAAGGAAGGTTTTTCACATGAGTGCAACATTTATTCAAAGACACGAAGGATTTGTTTTTACCCCCGACCAGGTGCCCTATGATTCTGTACTTGCATTTAATCCCGCGGTAATCAAAACCGAAAACGGAGAGTATGCAATGGTGTTCCGTAACGACTTTTATGAAACCGGAACCACTCAACTCGGAAGAATCAATTTAGGCCTTGCCTATTCTAAGGACGGAATTCACTGGGAAGCAGAAAAGGAACCGATTTTCGAGCTTCGCACCGATAAAATCCACAGAGCCTACGACCCCAGAGTCACCGTGATTGACGGCACCAAGTATCTTTGCTTCGCCATCGACTCTGTTTACGGTGTTCAGGGCGGCATTGCAAGACTTTCTGATGATTTTAAGGTAGAAGAAATTCTGTCTATCAGCACCCCTGATAACAGAAATATGGTTCTGTTCCCCGAGAAAATTAACGGAAAATATGTAAGACTGGAACGGCCCATGCCCGTTTACGGAAGATATGGGGAAGCTCCTGAAAAATTTGATTTGTGGATGTCCGAATCTCCCGATTTGGTATATTGGGGCAATTCCAAAGCCCTGTTGGAAACAGACGATGTTCCTTTCTCTAACTTGAAAATCGGCCCCGGCGCACCTCCCATCAAAACAAAGTATGGCTGGCTCACCGTGTTCCATACAGTGGATAATGACCCCAACAGACCCAACGACGAAACCAAAATGGATAAGCATCATTGGACAAAACGCTATTCCATCGGCGTGATGCTGCTGGATTTGGAAGACCCGTCTAAAATTATCGCTATGGCAAAAGAGCCCCTGATGGTTCCCGAAACCGACGATGAATTGTATGGCGGATACCGTAACAATGTTTTGTTCCCCTGTGCAACCATTTTAGAAGACGACGGTACCGTTCGTATCTATTACGGTGTAGGCGATATGAATGTAAAACTGGCAACAGCAAAATTAGAAGATCTGGTTGCCTTCTGTAAGGGAGAAATTGAATAATCAATTCCTGCCTGTTAAGATTTTTTATATTAAATAATGCAAAAAACCACAGATTTTAAAAGAAATCTGTGGTTTTTTATATAACATCTTTGGAAATTAGATTGATTTCCTTCTGTTTTCCATATATAATGGATGCATATAGGAAACATTTTAAGAAAAGGAGTTTTCACAAATGGCAAAAAGTTTTATCAAAAGACACGAAGGTTTCGTTTTTACTCCCGACCAGGTTCCTTACGATTCCGTTCTGACCTTTAATGCGGCAGTTCTCAAAAGAGGGCCGGAGGACTATGCTATGGTATTCAGAAATGACCATTATGAGCATGGAACAACCACTTTAGGCAGAATCAATTTAGGACTTGCCTTTTCCAAGGACGGTTTAGATTGGAAAGTAACAGACAAACCGATTTTTGAACTTCGCACCGAAAAGTATCACAGAGCCTACGACCCCAGAATCACTGTAATCGACGGCACCATGTATCTGTGCTTTGCCATCGATTCTGTTTACGGGATTCAGGGCGGAATTGCAAGATTGTCTGACGATTTTCAGGTAGAAGAAATCCTGTCTATCAGCACTCCTGATAACCGTAATATGGTGCTGTTCCCCGAAAAAATCAACGGTAAATTCGTAAGACTGGAACGGCCCATGCCCGTTTACGGAAGATATGGGGAAGCTTCTGAAAAATTTGATTTATGGATGTCTGAATCTCCTGATATGATTCATTGGGGAAATGCCAAGGCTGTGTTGGAAGCAGACGATGTTCCCTTCTCTAACTGCAAAATCGGCCCCGGTGCACCTCCCATCAAAACAAAGGAAGGTTGGCTGGTTGTTTACCATGCAGTGGATGATGACCCTTCCAGATTAGACTCTGTCAACTGTATGGATGAAGGATGGACAAAACGATACACCATTGGTGTGATGTTACTGGATTTGGAAGACCCCTCCAAAGTCATTGCCCTGGCAAAAGAACCTTTACTGGTTCCTGAAACAGAAGACGAACTGACCGGTGGATACCGCAGTAACGCTCTGTTCCCCTGTGCAGCTATTGTGGATGACGATGATTTGGTTCGCATTTATTACAGCGCAGGAGATATGTATGTAAAAACCGCAACAGCAAAACTGGATGACCTGATTGCCTTTTGTAAAGGAGAAATCGAATGATTATCAGCGACGAAAAAACCATATCAAAAAAGGGATTGGAATTGATCAACAAATTCGGAACAAGAGAAATCACCCATGTGTTCCATGATATTGACGGCACCCATTCCTTAATCAGACAGTGGCATCCTGTCATGAGTGTGACCTTGGAATATACCATTTTGGAAGGGTTAAAAGAGGATTATGACAGTCCTGAAAATACTGCCATGCTCATCGAAAAGAGCACCGAACCTCATTCTGAAGAAACAGATCGATTCTGTACTGAATCTGCAGGGCTCAGCGCGCTGACCCAGATGGAATGGGCAATCAGACGGGCCATTGAAGAAAAAACCATTGATTTGGGATTGGACGACCAGGCAATGAAGACCAATTCCGAAATTATTCAAAAAATCTGGAAGGGAGAAGAAATGTTTGATTCCATTTCTGAACCCCAACTGTTAAAAGACTATCTCACAGAGCACACCCCAAGACTGTTCCGTCTTTACGAACAAATCTTAAACGGTGCCTGCCGTGACAGAAATCTGGCAATCGCTCTGAAAGATCCGGAATCCATGCGGGTGAACGGCTCTCTGGAATTTATGAAGCTGTTGAAAGAGCTTGGTGTGAAAAACTATTTCATCACCGGCGCGGTCATTGATTATGACGAAAATGGTATTCCACACGGCGGAATGTACGAAGAAGTGCTGGGGGTTGGTTTTGAAATTGGTCCCGATAAAGAAGTAGAAGCACTGTACGGTTCCACCTGGGATAAGAAAAAACCCAAAATTGATGTGATGTACGATATTTGCGAAGAGCAAAATCTGGATTGGTCAAAGGTTCTGATTATCGGTGACGGAAGAAGTGAAATCGAAGCCGGCGCGAAAATGGGAGCCGTCACCATTTCAAGACTGGATGCAGATGCTGCAAAGCAACGAGAAATTCACATTAACCTGGGAACCAACATGATTGTTGAGGACTATACGGATCAGGAATTTTTAGAAATGTTTCAAAAATAATGGAAAAAGAAAGGGCTGCATAACCCTTTCTTTTTTAGTAGAGTTCATAATCAAAGAAAATCGAAGATTTTCAACCATACCTCTTCACTATTCTCTCTTCACGATTCCCTTTTTCACTATTCCTTCGCTTTTGCCTCACAGTAAATGCACCGATAAACCCCTTGTTCACGGTCTGTCAAGCGAAATACCTGGGGAAGCTCCTGTTCGGTGGTGGTGATACAGCGGGGATTTTGACAGGTAATAACCCCTTCCACTTTTTCGGGCAGTTCCAGATGACCATGCTTCACCCGTTTTCCATCCTGAATGATATTGACGGTAATGCCCGGGTCGATATACCCCAGCACATCCAGATTCAAGTCAATCACCTGATCAATTTTAATAATATCCTTTTTGCCCATTTTCACACTGTTTGCATTTTTGATAATGGCAACGGCACATTCCAGCTCGTCCAGTTTTAAAATATGATACAGCTCCATACCCTTTCCTGCCTGAATATGGTCCAGAACGATACCGTCGGTAATGGGATTGATAATCATGTTATTCCACCTCCAGCAGTTTCATAATCAACGCCATGCGAATCATTTTTCCGTTCATGACCTGCTTGAAATAGCAAGCTCTGGGGTCTTGATCCACCTCGACTGCAATTTCATTGACGCGGGGCAGAGGATGCAGTACCGCCATGTCTGCCTTTGCCAGATTCATTTTTTCTGCAGTTAAAATATAGCTGTCCTTTAATCGGATATAGTCCGCTTCGTTAAAGAACCGTTCCTGCTGAACGCGGGTCATATACAAAATGTCAAGCTGGGGCATCACTTCTTCTAAGTTTGCGGTTTCCACATAAGGAATACCCTTCTTGTCCAGCACATCCTGCCGTAAATAATCAGGAATTTTCAGCTCATCAGGAGAGATAAACACAAATTTGATGCCTTCATACCGACACATTGCCTGCAGAAGAGAATGGACTGTTCTTCCGAATTTCAAGTCACCGCAAAAACCTATGGTCAAATGGTCAAGCCGACCCTTTTCCCGCTTAATGGTGAGCAAGTCCGCCAATGTTTGGGTGGGGTGATTGTGCCCTCCGTCCCCTGCATTGATAATGGGCACGGGAGAGTGCATGGCGGCGGCAAGGGGTGCCCCCTCTTTTGGGTGACGCATGGCTATAATATCTGCATAACAGCCCACCACCTTTGCGGTATCTGCAACGCTTTCTCCTTTGGAGGCAGAGCTGCTGGAGGCTTCCGAAAAGCCCAGCACGCTTCCGCCCAGCTCCAGCATTGCTGCTTCAAAACTCAAACGGGTACGGGTAGAGGGCTCGAAAAAGAGGGTGGCAATTTTTTTGCCTTTGCACTTCTCACTGTACTTTTGGGGATTGTCAATGATGTCCAGCGAGGTGGCAATCAGCCCGTCAATCTCCTCTACCGATAATGTCAAAATATCGATTAAATGATTCATTGGTAAATCAGAACTCCTTTCCGGCTTTTGTTTTATGACAAAAATGAATTTCGAAGAAATTCAATTCATGTCCCGTCAGGGATAATTCACGACAGCTTTGCTGTCAATTCATGTAAACAACGTTTGCAATTCATTATTTCATCCAGCTTTCATCGGAAGGATTGTTGCGGAACGCAATCAAGCGGTCAATATCCTCTTTGGAAATATATCCTTCTTCTGCGGCAACCTTTGCCAGCGTATCCAAATTAGACAGGCTGATGTTTTTCACCTTTGCTTCTGCCAGTCTGTCCAGTCCTTTTTGCATTCCGTAGGTGAAGATGCTCACAACACCCAGCACCTCTGCTCCCGCTTCTCTTAAGGCTTCCACTACTTCAATCACGCTTCCGCCTGTAGAAATCAAATCTTCTACCACAACCACCTTTTGCCCCGCTTCCAGTTTTCCTTCAATCTGGTTGCCGCGGCCATGGGTCTTATTACCCGAGCGAACATATCCCATAGGAAGATCCATCAGATGTGCGGTAATTGCCGCATGAGCAATCCCTGCGGTACTGGTTCCCATGAGCACTTCACATTCGGGATAGTTTGCTTTGATGGTTTCAGCCAGCGCGGTTTCCACATGGGTCCGAACTTCAGGTGCCGTCAAGGTCAGGCGGTTGTCGCAGTAAATGGGGCTTTTGATTCCGCTTGCCCAGGTAAAGGGTTGGTCGGGTCTTAAAAACACTGCTTCAATAGAAAGTAAATCCTTTGCAATCAATTCTTGTGTATTCATAGTAATTCTCCTTATTTTTAACACGAATATTTTAGCATTTTACGCTTTTTATGTCAATAGCAAAAAACAAAATTTTTGACAATATTTTTAAATAAAAAAGACAGCAACCAAAATGGTTGCTGACTTTTTAGAAACTACAAAGAATTATTACTCGTAGAAGTGGCAACAATAACCTTCCTTAGAAGTCTGTGTTGTACCGATGGTGA
>JAZNYR010000268.1:0-1911 GCA_045594525.1 Clostridia bacterium
AAGGGGGATTGGCAGAAATGAAAATGAAAAAATTATTCTTTTTGTTATGCGTTGTTTTGCTCATCGGATTCGGATTTTTGGTTTATTATCGGTTTCATCCTTTTGTTTACGAAAAACTGGATTGGCTGTACGGAAAAGAAATTGCCGTAACAGAAACGGTGAATCTGGAAGGAACAGCAATGCTGTCTGCTGAACTCAGTCACGGAAATCTGGTTTATTTTTCTTCCATGGGATTGCATCTGTCTCCAAAAAAAGTGCATGAAATGCATCTGGTATCTTCCCAAATGTATCGGAGCGGAGATTATTTGCTGGTGTATGACCATGAGGGAACCACAGCCTCTGTTTTTTATAAAAACAAGGAGCTTTATACTGTTACCACCGAGCATCGGATTCGGAATGGAAAGGTCAATGAAGAAGGCTACGCGGTTTTAATTTGTGAGCAACCCGGTTATCAGGGAACGGTGACCGTTTTCAACCGAAAGGGAAAAAATATTTATCGGCTGTATTCAGGTGAAAAATTTGTGTTGGATGCAGATGTGTTCAGCAACGGAAAACGATTGGCGGTTTGTCAGTATGATACCAAGGGAGACACCTTAACTTCCAGCATCAGCTTTTACCGTATGGATGAAAAGGAAGCCTATGCAGTTGCGGATTCTACCGAGACTGTGTTTGCAGGAATCCGATTTATGGCAAACGGTAAGCTGGTTGCCATCGGAGAGTCCATGGCGGCAAGCTTTTCAGATGAAGGAGAGGAGACCTGGCGGTATGACTATCAGGGGGGTGCTTTGCAGAATTTCGACCTGTGCGACCGCTCGGTTGTGTTGGTGCTCCGTCAGCAGAATCAGAAAGTCGTTATTTTGAGAGAAAACGGAAGCATTCGCGAGCATCTGTATGAGGGTGCAGATATTAAAAATATTACCGTGAATAAAAGCGGTGTACTCTTTGCCACCACCCGTGATGTGCTGTTTTTAAATAATCAGGGCTATTGTCTGGCACAGTTTCAGACAACCCGTGATATTTCTGAACTTTACCTGGAAAAAAGCGGAAGAAGCGGTGCTATTCTTTACGAATCAGGTTATGATATGATTAAGGTGAAATAAATGAAGTTGGATTTGATTGTACTTGCCGTCACTCTGCTGTTTGTGTGGGGCGGAATCCGATTGGGAGCTATGGGAAGCCTGATGAAGCTTCTGTCCTTTTTCGGCTCGGCATTCCTTTCTTTGATTTTGTTTCCCATTCTGCAGAAGACGGACGGATACCAAAGAATCATTGAAAAAACAGAAGTGCTGTTGACAGAGCGGGGAATGACCCTGTTTCCCGACCGTGCAGCATCTTTGGTGAGCGGTATTTTGTTAGCCTTGGTATTGTATTTCGGAAGTAAAGCAGTGTTATTGTTATTGTCCACGGTTTTGGAGGGTGTGTGTAAGCTCCCCCTTTTAAAGCAGGTGAATCGTCTCACAGGTGCCCTGCTGGGTTTATTGGAGGCGGCAATTCTCATTTTGGGAATATTAGCAGTACTGCGGCTGACGGAAGGTTCGGATTTTAAAATTATTCAATGGATTGAAGAATCGGTTCTGACAAAGGCGTTATATACATATAATCCTTTGATACTCTTTTTTGGGGGAGGAAAATAAATGGAAGAATTAAAAACGGAAACCTTGAGTAAGCTTCGCGAAATGGCGAAGGAGCTTGGTATAAAAAGTGTGTCCGCCATGAAAAAAGCGGAGTTGATAGAAGCCATTTCTGCCGCCAAGGCGGAGGAGTCGGAAAAACAAAAACCCTCCTCCAATTTCGTCAGCGGTGTGTTAGAGGTAGTCCCCGACGGATTTGGATTTTTGCGGTGCGAAAATTACCTGACGGGCAGTAACGATGTGTATGTTTCCCCCGCCCAGATTCGCCGTTTTCGGTTGC
>JAZNYR010000269.1:0-3132 GCA_045594525.1 Clostridia bacterium
TAAGGTTTCGGCCACTTCAAATTCTGCTTTCAAAAAGGGTGCAATCACCAGTTGGGCAACCCGTTCTCCTGCTAAAACCTTCCTGTTTTCTTGGGAATGGTTGAAAAGAGCCACCATAATCTCTCCCCGATAGTCCGCATCAATGACGCCCACCTTGTTGGCAGGGGCAAGTCCCTTTTTACTGGCAAGACCGCTTCTGGCGTAAATAAATCCGCCATAGCCTTGGGGTATTTCCATGGCGAGTCCCGTGTGCACCAGTACCGTTTCACCGGGTGCAATCACTGTATCCTCTATGGCATATAAATCCGCACCGGCAGAAAACTCCGAACCGTAAGTGGGTATTACCGCACGGTCATCCAATTTTTGTATTGCTACTTTCATTTTTCTTCCTCCTCTGTATTAGGATCCCTCCACAAAACGACTTCTCCTTGTTGCATGCTTTTTTGCACATCAATCAGCCGTTGATTTCCCGACCCCCGAAACCGTAAATTCAAATCCTTCTCCGCCTCGATAAAGGGTCCGTCCACCAACACATCCAAAAAGGGAAGCAATGTCTTGTCAGGCAAAGTTTCCCAGGTGTATCCGCTGTACGCCCACACCGTTTTTTGGGGCATGGTTTCCTTGATTTTTTTCATCAAGGGAAGCAGTGCCTTTTGATGCTCCGGCACAAAAGGCTCCCCGCCCAACAGGGAAAATCCCTTAATATAAGAGGGAGCTAACGCGGATAAGATTTCTTCTTCTGTTTTGGCTGTACAGGGAGCACCGTACTGGTAATCCCATGTTTCCTCATTAAAGCACCCCGGACACCGATGAGGGCATCCGCTGACAAACAAGGATACTCTCACACCGGGACCGTTGGCAACATCATGAGATTTTATCACTGCATAATTCATAAGCGTTTGTTCCTTTTTACAAGTGTAATACTCTCGCCTTAATTTCCTTGGTTTTTCCGACATTCCAGAAATTTTCACCAAGGTATCCGCAGGTTCGTCTGGTTACATTCATTTTTCTGTGATCCATATTGTGACAAACGGGACATTCCCACTCATTGTCATCATTGATGATAATTTCCCCGTCGTAACCGCACACATGACAGTAATCGCTCTTGGTGTTAAACTCCGCATACTGAATGTTATCATAAATGAACCGAACCACATCCTCCAACGCTTCCAGATTGTTCCGCATATTGGGAATTTCCACATAGGAAATAGCTCCCCCCGAGGAAATTTTCTGGAACTGGCTTTCAAAGGTGAATTTAGAAAAAGCATCTATATTCTCTCTTACATCCACATGGTAGGAATTGGTATAGTAACCCTTATCGGTCACATCTTTGATGGTGCCAAACCGCTGTTTGTCAATCCGAGCAAACCGATAGCAAAGGGATTCCGCAGGAGTTCCGTACAGAGCAAAACCAATGCCCGTTTCCTTCTTCCAACGGTCGGTGGTTTCTCTTAAATGCTTCATTACCTTCAGGGCAAATTCCTTGCCCCCTTCTTGGGTATGGGAAACACCCGTCATCAGCTTCGTCAATTCATAAAGACCGATATAACCCAAAGAAATACTGGAATAACCGCCGTACAAGAATTTGTCAATGGTTTCTCCCTTGTCCAGTCTTGCAATGGCGCCGTACTGCCAATGGACGGGGCTCACATCCGATTTCACGCCCTGCAATGCCCGATGACGGCACATAAGGGCCTCAAAGCAAAGTTCCAGTCTGTCTTCCATCAGCTTCCAGAACTCATCCTCGTCCCCTTTGGCAAGAATACCAAGCTGGGGCAGATTGAGGCTTACCACCCCTTGGTTGAACCGTCCTTCAAATTTATAATTGCCTTCGTCGTCCTTCCAAGGGGACAAAAAGCTTCTGCAACCCATGGGACTGAATACATTGTTTTCATAATGCTCCCGCATTTTCTTTGCGGAAATATAATCAGGATACAACCGCTTTGCAGAACATTTGACTGCCAATTTGGTGATGTAATCATACTGACCTCCCTTCAGGCAGTTGTGCTCGTCCAAAACATACACCAGTTTCGGGAAAGCAGGCGTCACATAAACCCCCTGTTCATTTTTAATGCCCTCTAACCGCTGACGGAGAATTTCTTCAATAATCATGGCATTTTCCTTCAGATATTCATCCGTCGGGTCAAGGTGTAAAAACAGGGTAACAAAGGGGGACTGACCGTTGGTGGTCATCAAAGTGTTAATCTGATACTGAATGGTCTGCACACCGGAACGAAGCTCGTCCGCCACCCGTTCTTGCACCAATTTTTCCAGTACTTCCTCTGTTAATTCGCCCTTTGTTGCTTCCGAAATGCTCTTTTGATATTTCAGATAGCTCTTTCTTAAGTATTTTCCCAAATGGCGGATATCCACCGACTGACCGCCGTACTGACTGCTTGCTACCGCCGCAATAATCTGGGTCACAACAGTACAGGCAACCTGAAAGCTTTTGGGACTTTCAATCATTTTCCCGTTCATCACGGTACCCTTGTCCAGCATATTTCCAATGTCAATCAGACAGCAGTTAAAAATTGGCTGCACAAAATAATCCGCATCATGAAAATGAATGGCACCCTCCTCATGAGCCTTGGAAATTTTTTCAGGCAACAAGAGCCGCTTTGTTAAATCTTTTGAAACCTCTCCTGCAATCAAATCACGCTGGGTTGCAGCTACCACCGCATTTTTATTGGAATTTTCCTCCATGACATCCCGATTGGAATTCTGAATCAAAGTCAGAATAGATTCATCCGTGGTGTTTGCCTTTCTCACCAACGCTCTGGAATAACGGTAGATGATATAAATTTTCGCCAACACATAATGCCCAAATTCCATCAGCTTACGCTCGATAATATCCTGAATGTCTTCTACCAGCATTCGTTGTTTGTTTTTTCCTTCAATGTAGGAGAGAATCTCGTCAATTTCCTGTCGGGACGCACGCTCCGATTCTTCTACCACGCCGTTTGCCTTCTGAATGGCAACAGCAATTTTCTCCCGATCATAATCCACAATTCGTCCGTCTCTTTTTATGACTTGCATTTTCCTTTTCTCCTTTCTTTTTCGATGTATTTATAATGATACTCCTTTTTTGCAGAAAAATCAGTTGCATTTGCAACAAAAATATGATATAATAAA
>JAZNYR010000270.1:0-1914 GCA_045594525.1 Clostridia bacterium
TCCTATGCGACCTCTTCGTTGGAAAGCTCCTATCGACTATATCAGGGCTTACCTTGAAGATGGCGAAGTTTTTAATTAATTTTGTAACACATCATTGACAAACCTACATTGCATTATTTTTTTGCTCTGTTTTTTGAATCATATTTTTGCACTCTTTTTCCCTTTTTGCTACCGAAACTATCGGATTTGTTGCCCAAAACAGGAACCTGCTTTGTGAGCAGGATGCAAATATTTTGATTCTGTTTCATACAAAAAACTTTCCAACACCCTTGCGGGTATTGGAAAGTTTGGTCGGAGTGACAGGATTCGAACCTGCGACATCCTGCTCCCAAAGCAGGCGCGCTACCAACTGCGCTACACCCCGTTGTTTCTATTATAGCGGAAATTGACAATATTTGCAATAGTAAAATTCAATAAAAATTTGATTTTTTATTTCGTTTTCTTTGTACTTCTCATATCTCTGCCTTTATTTTACCAAAAGAGAGAGCTCTTCCTCAGTCAAATCCCGCCATTTTCCTACAGGCAACTCCCCTAACCGAACTGGACCCACAGAAATCCGTTTTAACTCCGTTACAGGATGTCCCACAGCTTCCAGCATTTTTCGGACCTGACGGTTTCTTCCCTCATGAATGGTCAGCTTCACCCAACCCTCTATCCATTCCGCTTTTGCAGGAGCTGTTTTTTTGCCGTCAATGACAACCCCATGCCGCAACTGATCCAATTGTTCTTCATTTGGAACCCCGTTTACCTTTGCCAGATAACACTTTTCTACCTCGTTTTTCGGATGAGTCAGTTGATAGGCAAACTCCCCGTCGTTGGTCAGCAAAAGAAGGCCTTCCGTATCATAATCCAGACGGCCAACGGGAAAAATCCGTTCGGGAACGGGGATGAAATCGATCACATTTTTTCTGCCAAATTGGTCAGAAACAGTGGTCACTACACCTCTTGGCTTATTCAGCATCAGATACACCTTTTGCACCTGCAAGCCAATAATCGTTCCGTCCACCTTCACCACATCTCTATCCGGTTCTACCTGCACACCTTGGGTCAGAACAACAGCATCATTTACCGTCACTCGTCCCTGGCTGATGATTTCTTCACATTTTCTGCGAGAGGCAACGCCACACTCCGCCATGTACTTTTGTAATCTCATATCAATCTCCCATTAACAAGCTCTCAATTTCCTCCATAAAAAAGAGAAAAAATTGTTTTTTGTGATCTTCCTGTACTTGGGCACCTACATACAAATCCCTCTGTGCCATCTGCTCATTCCCTACCATCACTCGCACCATTCCTACTTTTTCTCCTTTGCTCAAAGGAGCTTTCAAGGATGTTGGCAATTCCACTTCCAAACGATAATCGGGAACTGGATTTTGTTCACAAACAAAGGATAATTCCTTATCTATGTAAATACCCACAGTTTCTTCTTTCCCGCCTATGACGGGAAGTTCCTTCACCAATCCCTTTTTCGGAATTACTTCCACCCTTTGGTAGGAACCAAACGCATTGTCCAAAAGATGTTTGTGGTCATTCCAGTCATCAGGTGCATTTAAGGTCACTGCCACCACCTGCATTCCGTTCCGTGTAGCAGAAGAGACCAAAGCACGACCGGTACTTTTGGTAAATCCGGTTTTCACTCCGTCACAGCCCTCGTACATCCGAAGCATTTTATTATGATTCACCAATTTTTTGTCATATTCCCGACCGGGCCATGGGATATTTCGTTCTCTGGTGCTCACAATTTCACAAAACTGCTCATTTTCCAAAGCATAACAGGCAATCAATCCCAAATCGTACGCGGTGGTATAATGCTCTTCCTCCGGCAATCCGTTGGGGTTGACAAAATGGGTGTGCTTTGCACCGATTGCTTTCGCTTTTTCATTCATCATACAACAAAAATTTTCAACCGATCCA
>JAZNYR010000271.1:0-7556 GCA_045594525.1 Clostridia bacterium
TTAACAAAATATCCCTTCCTTTTTCTCAGTCTGCCAGCGTGTCGATAGGTTTATCGACACACTGAAAGGAGACCGATTTCGGTCTCCTCAGACCGTCGAAAAAGTCGGTCTACCGCAAGCAAAGAAAGACAATAAAGAAACAATAATAATCGGGATTATCTGTTAGAAAACATGAAAAACCGCTTGGAAAACATCGAATTTTCCAAGCGGTTGCTTGCTTTTTGCCAAAATGAACACTTGCCGTACCGGTGTACTGTCTGCGATTCATTTTAACAAAATATCCCTTCCTTTTTCCCAGTCTGCCAGCGTGTCGATAGGTTTATCGACACACTGAAAGGAGACCGATTTCGGTCTCCTTATTTTGTTGCTATTATTCAGTTACAGGGAATGTCACTTCAATTTCGTTTGCTGAAACACTTCCCACGAAGGGTTGTGCAACATAGGTGTTTTCCCCTTTGATTGCCTCACCAAACACCTTAATCGCAAACCTGGTACCAGGCTTGGAAACAGCGGGAATAATTTTTCCGTTTTCGATGTCGCGTGCATTCAAAGTTACCTTTTTTTCCGGATCTGCCGCATTCCACAGCTTGATACCGTAAGCCACAGTTTCATCAGTATTGAACATGTTCATCTGACTGTAAATTAATATTGTAGGAACACCTTCAATGATGCTGGAAATGTTGAAAGAAGCATCTTGAACGATACCTGCAGCAACTTCAGGAATTTCAGTAAAGATTACTTCGATTTCAGTATCTTCATTGATTGTAAAGATAACATCACCGTCAGCGTTGGGTTCTACAGGAATGCCATCCTGAGTAACTGCTACTTCATAACCATTGTTGGGAGCTACATTCAAGGTCAGCGTATCACCATAAGCTACTTTAATTTCATCACCGCTTGTAACAGTTTCTTCTCCTTTTTTCACAGTTCCATTTCCGCTGATTGTTACAGTTGCTGTTTTATAAATTCTTTCAAAGCTTACATTGATTGCTGTGTCAGCAGATACGGTAAAGGTATATTCGTTACCGTCAGCTTCTACCGCAGTACCGTCTTGTGTTACCAAAACAGAGTACCCCTCATCAGGAACTACATTTAATGTTAAGGTTTTTCCGGCGATTACATAATATTGGGAACCGTTTTCAACGATTTTATCACCATTTTTAACAGTTCCTCCCTTACCGTTAATCGTAACGGTAGCGGTAGCGGTTTCTTTCTTAACGATTGAAATATCCTGAATGTAGATGTATTCAGACAATTCTCTGCTTGCGGGTTTAGCAGGCAATAAATGCCGCCACGCAACTGCACCGTTTACACTTTCAGCACCATCAGGCAGATCAGCAATGGTAAAGGTATAAGAAACCTTAGTCCATTCTGTGCCAATGTTTTGTGTTTCTAATGAATAGGTATTGTAATTTCCCGCCACCTCAGCTAATTTGCATTGGAAGTTTAACAGAGGATAAGTATTTGTTTCGTAAGTCGCTTTTGCCATGTAGGACATGGTGTATGTTGTGCCTTTTTCCCATGTTACAGAAGCCGCGGGAATATCAAAGGTTCTCTGAACCCCTTCTTTTCCAAGGCGTTCGTCAAATTTGATTGCACGGATTGTTCCGTAAGCAGCATCTTCGACAGTAGCGAATGTAGAACCACCCAAATTTTGGATTAAGTTAGTTAAAGCGCCTGTGTCAGTAGCTGTGTCAAAAGCATTGTAGTAGATTGTTCCTTCCGGAACAAAGGTTACAATGATTGCTTTGTCAGCATCCATGGTAACGGTGAACTGATTGTTTTCATCAAGTTCAACAGCAGCACCGTCAACGGTAACAGCATAAACAACCTGACCTTCATCAGGAGTGACAGACAAAGTAAGCGTTCCATCTAAATCTACTTTGATTGTGCCACCGTTTGTAACGGCGTCTTCGCCATGTTTCACCGTTCCGCCTTCGCCCTTAATGGTGACAGCAGCGGTTTTCTTAATTTTTTCAAAGCTTACATTGATTGTTGTATCTGCAGTTACGGTAAAGGTTACATTGCCGTCTTCACCAACTTCAACAGCAGTACCGTCCTGTTTTACAGAAACCGTATAGTTTGCCTTGGGCGCTACATTCAGAGTCAGCGTATCACCGGATTCTACCTCGTATTTCGTGCCGCTTTGTACGGTAGTACCGTCCTTTGCAACAGTTCCGTTTTCTCCGCCTTCGATATTGACCGTTGCAGCAACTTTGACTGTATCTTTCGTTACCTTCAAATCGTCGATGAGCAAGGTGTTATAAGCGGCAAAATCGGTCATTCTAAAGACAACGCTTGCGACTTTAGAATCTACAGCAGTATTGGAACCTGTACCGTCATACATCTGCTCGATTTTGAAGGTTGTAGAATATTGTTTCCATTCATCCTTGGTAACAGTATGGTTGATCAAAAGGTCCGGACCGTAATTTTCCTTGTTAAAACCTTCCACCTTAATTGCGCAATTGATGGTGCCCTTAATTCTAATGTCCTTGCCCGTTGATTTTGCCCAGAAGGAAAGGGTATAAGTTTCACCGGTTTCCCACTCTAATCCGGTTAAATCCATAAATCTGGTCCAGGGAGCAGTTATTACCCCGTAATCAGCGGCCTGCGAAGAACCTTTAGCCATCATCCAACGCACAGCACTGCCGCTTGAACCGCTACGACCTGTGGTATAACCGGGAGAATAAGCAAAAGCAAAGTCGCCGTCGTTATTTCTGATGGTCAGATTTCTTGTTTTGTCCGCATTTTCAACAAAATAGTTTTCATACAGAATATCATACACTGCCTGATCGGCAACATGCATCGCTTCGGACCATACATCGTCCCCTCTCAGCATGGTTGCATCGTAAGGAACAATTTGATACTTAATATAGCTATTATTGTAGTCACTAGTAACGGTGAAATCTTTTCCTTCTACACCGTAAATCTGTTCGTAGGTACCGTTAGCGGTATCAGATTTATACCAATAAATTTTGGTGTTTCCTTCCACATCCCCGTCTGCATCAGAGTAGGAATAAGACGCGGTAATGGTATTCCCGATTCTGTACTCTATTTCTCCCACATCTCCTGCAACAGCAACGGGTTTACTGCCTCCCACATTGGTCTTCAAGCCAATCTCGCTAAAGGGAATTGCTTCAAATTCTGTTGCTCCGGCTGCATGGATGATTTCCAATGCACCGGGAGCTAAGGTAAAGTCTTTGTTATCGAAATCAACAAACAATGCTTTATCTTCTGCAGTAATGGTGCCTTCCGTTCCACTGTAGTTGTCATAATGTTTTGCCAGGGAATCCATGGTTGTTGCGCCCAGGGATACATTGTCGTGAATCGTATTGGTTCTTTCCTGCAACAGATTGGTGCTTAAGTAGGTCAATACACCAGCATAGTCCCCTGCATTGTACAGTGCCATTACATTGTCATACTTTTCTTTGCTGAACTGTTCCAGCGCAGGACCCCACAAATAATCGTCCTCATAATGTTCAATCCAGGAATCCTTCCAGAGATATTCACGACCGTGGTTCGCTTCGGCACTATTGGTGCCGCCGAAATTATCATCACGGATTGCAGCATGATACAGATAATGAGATACTGCAGTTCCTTCCGGAATGGTAACACCGTGGAATTCTGTAAACTTATCTGTTGCAGGCCAGTTTCTCATGAGGAAGGATTTATTCATTCTGTTCGGTTCGGTCGAAATAGAGATATTTCCCCAAACATCGGAAAATTCTGCGCCGTTGGCAATGGTAGCGGAACCATTTCCGCCTGCTTTTGTACCGCCGTTTAAGAATACATTACCGTAAATCTTACCGCCGGTAGAACCATCGTCAGTGTAAACGCTGACTGCATGGTGACCGTTTAAAAGATTCGCCACCATGGTACTACCGATATTTTCAAAATAGTTGTAGCGGACTACATGACCCAGAGAATTCTGTTCACGGCCCCAGTAAATGGCACCCGCATCTGTATTGAGCTGTTCTGCATTTGAAATTTTATTGTACTGAATTGTGATATCATTACTTTCAGACATACGAATTGCATTATACTTCAAATCGTCAATTTCGTTGTATTGAGCGACATCCCCAACACAACCATCAAAAGCAATTGCATACAGGCTGTTCTTGTCTTCAGGCATTAAGGAAACATTATGAATGAAATTGTTTTCGATGATATTTCCGCTGTGGGTCAGATTTTCTCTGTCTCCGCCTTTGACGGTAATCCCTGTATAACTGGTAGAGTAAATGTGACATCCTTCGATTTTAGAGTGTTTACAATTCACCATTTCCACACCACCTGCTGAGGTGTTGGAAATATCAGCATCAGAGAAGGTCACATGGTTACAACCATCCAAGAGAACAGGGGTTTCCACAGTATCCATAAAGTCGATGCCCCTAAAGGTAATGTAAGATGCATCTTTGACAGAAATCATGTTTTTCTTTAAGGTGGAAACCACGATTTCTGGATTTTCCATCGTCCCAACGGGATAGAAGTACAAAATTCCGTTTTTACGATCAATATAGGATTCCCCCGGCTTATCGATTTCTGCAAAAATATTGGAGAAATACACTTGGAACTTGCCCATACCTTCCGTTCCCTTTACCGATGCATACAAGTGGGGAGACAAGGATTTGACAATTTTCTTCTCCGCATCAACATAGTCAATCAGCAGATTATCCGTTGCCCAGTGATACACAATTGCACCGCCAACATAAGCATCACCCGATGTAATGTTCCACTTGGCAGAACGATTGTCAGGGTCGGGATATTCATACATAATGGGAGTTCTTCTGGTGTTGATGGTATCTTCATCAATGCCGTCTGCTGAAGTCAAAGGACGGCACTCAACATAGTTTTGGCTCTGGTCATCATTAGGCCAGCGAGCTTCGGTCAAAACATTGTCGTTCATATAAATTCGCATGGGCTGATAAGGAACATACCCCGAAGTCCCAGCAGGGGTCCATCCATAAGCTTGCAGGGCATCCATGGTAACACCCTGTTCTGTCAAATCCAGCATATACAGATGATCTTTTGCTTCTTCTTCCACTAGACCATCCAGCAGTTCCGTATCAGTAACCTTTGCTATCTTGGAAGAATCCAAGGTTTTACCACCCACGAAAGAAACAGTTTGTCCGTTATATGCCTGATAGACAACAGGGCTTATTTCGGTACCGGAATCTTCTTCGGTAAAGGAAATGGTATCAGAAATCTCATAGGTTCCGCCCATGATATTGACAACAATTCCGCCTTCGGGCAGAGTATCCAATTCACGGATAGTATCTCTGGCTTTTTCAATGGTCTTGAAGGGGGCATCCAAGGAACCGGCATTGGAATCATCACCGCTGTTGGATACATAAAAAACCATATTTCCCTCAATCATTGTTGCCTCAGATACAAGGGCATCCTCTGTTTCAACTCCCTTTTCATCTACAGGGATTACACGAACCCGCAGATACCGACCTGCATCAGCTACCCTGATTGTATATTCATCTTCCGTTCCGGAAACGGTAGCGGTACGAACAGGAGTGTAGTCTTCCCCATTGGCAGAGGTTTCCCAGATAAATTGGGTTTCTGCCAGAGGAATATTGCTGGCAGAGGGTACATAGGTATAGGAAGCGGTTACCTTCTGTCCAATTTCCTTGGTACCGGAAATGTTAAGATTGGTTCCGGTAGGAGGATAGGTATAAGCCCCAATCGCATTTGTCGGGTTTACTTCAAAGGAAGTTCCGGGGGAAGGTTGATTGTTACTTACAGGAGTGACAACCACTCTGATCTGTTTCCCAAGGAAGCTTTCATCATTGGGAATGGTATAACTTTGAGCGGTGGCACCCGAAATATTCTCCCAGTCAGTATTTTTTACCTGCCATTGATAGGTGGCAGTTGCAGTATCGTCTGTGTTTTTATCGGAAACAACAGCATTGGCAGTTAAGGTACGGCCTAACTGCGCTACCCCGTCGATTGAAGCACTGTCTACTACAGGAGCGACCTGCTTTTCAATCTTCAGATCGTCAATCTGGATGGTTGATGCGCCATCTGCCAAATAAAAACGCATGGGAACATTCGCATTTACAGAATCAACTGCAACGCTGGAATACAAGGCTTCATACATTTGAGTCGTTTTAAAGGTCCAGCTGACATCAGTCCAGTCTGTACCGATGCTTTTTGCTTCGAAACCATAACCCGATCCGTTTCGTCCTGATGTAGCACCATTATAGGTAATCTTACAAGAAGCGTTCAGCGTGGGATAAACAGACGATCCCTCAAAGCTTGCTTTTGCTTTCATGGAAATGGTGTAGGTTGCACCGGTTTCCCATAAGATTGCTCCGGAGGGAATATCAAAGAACCGTTCTGTTTTTGCTACCCAGTTGGTGGCATGGCCACGAATCTGGAATACACCTTCACGGCCTTCCACTGTTACATTTTCCATATAGCAGCCGCCGATATTGCCTGCTCTGTTTGTAATGTCAGCTACTGCATTGGCATAGTAAAAGGAGTTGATTCCCCCCTCTTCTGCCCCTACTGTGATTGCAGTCATCATTCCCAATAACATGGTCAGTACCAACAGAAATGATAATGCTCGTTTTCCTGCTTGTTTCATGTTTGTTCCCTTCCTTTTTTCATAATATCAAGTGATGAAACGATTTTAATGTCTTACATCAATATAAATCCTCGTTGCGTCGGCAACATATCGAGTGCAAAGCACATATCGACAATAATAATTGCCGGGCAATCATTATAATTATATCATGAATATAAGAACAAAGTCAAGGAAACGGAGGAAAGATGCGACGAATGAAGTGTAAAAAATGAGGGCACATTTTTGTACATTATCTACAATAAAACAGCAACAAAAAAGGAGACCCGGTGGGTCCCCTTTTTTAGGATAATGTTATTATTCAGCAAAAGAAATTTCGATTTCATCTGCTTCTACATCGCCAACGAAAGGTACAGCTACATAAGTGCCGTCTTCTGTGATTGCTTTACCGGTTACTTTGATAGCAAATACAGCACCGGGAGCTGCAACAGCTTCTGTGGTTGCATCAGAGTGCGCCTTCAAGGTAACTTTGTAATCAGGTGTAGCGGCATCCCACAGTTTGATACCGTAAGCAACCTTTTCTTCAGTATTGAACATGTTCAGCTTGCTGTAAACGAATACAGTGGGAACACCTTCAATGATACTGGAGATGTTTTGAGAAACATTTTCTGCAATACCTGCTTCAACTTCAGGAATTACAGTAAAGCTTACAACAATTGCTGTGTCAGCGTTTACAGTAAAGGTAACATCACCGGCAGCGTTGGGTGTTACAGGAGAACCGTCCTGTGTAACAGAAACTTCATAACCAGTAGCGGGAGCTACATTCAAAGTAATGGTTTCGCCAACTTCAACTTCGATTTCGTCTCCGCTGTTAACAGGAGCACCACCGTTGGTAACAGTACCTTCACCGGTGATAGATACGGTAGCTTTTGCTGTTTCAACAACAGGTTCTTCAACCTTGGTGATTATCATATCATCAATGCTCAAGGTTGCACCGGGTACTACTGTGAAATACCATCTAAGATTT